>JAGLJD010000164.1 GCA_023142625.1 Candidatus Parcubacteria bacterium
TTATTTTTTCTAAAAATTCAGAGATTATTTCCGCTCAAGACGGCGCTGATATTGTTTTAACAATTGATCGCGCGGTTCAGTTTAAGGTCTGTGAGGAATTAAAAAAATCCATTGAGCAGCATAGCGCTGACAGCGGGTCGGTTATAGTGATTAATCCTAGCAGCGGGGCTGTAATTGCCATGTGCAATGTTCCTTTTTACGATGCTAATTTTTATAATAAAGCTGACATAGATCTTTTTAATAACCCAATAATTTCCAGCCAATATGAGCCAGGCTCAATTTTTAAAGCGATTACAATGGCTGCAGGATTAGATAGCGGCGTTGTTAATCCTGATACTGTTTACAACGATGAGGGATGCGTTAAGATAGGGGTGGAGACAATCTGCAACTCTGATCTGAAAGCGCACGGGCGTCAGACTATGTCTAATGTTTTAGAAGGATCGTTAAATACAGGGGTGATTTTTGTGGCAAGAAAGGCTGGCAGGGATATATTTAGAAAGCAGGTGGAAGACTTTGGTTTTGGAAATCCGACAGGAATAGAATTAAGTTCAGAGGCGGGCGGAAATATTAGCGCTTTGAATAAAAAAAAGGAGATTTATATGGCGACCGCTTCGTTTGGACAAGGGGTTTCCGTAACATCCTTGCAAATGGTCAGCGCTTTTGCCGCCATAGCTAATAACGGCAAATTGATGAAGCCTTATTTAGTTAAGAGCATAATAGGCAGCGATGGGTCGGAAAAAGAGACTAAGCCAGTTGAAGTCAGGCAAGTTATTTCTAAAAAAACCGCGATTTTGCTGTCAGCAATGCTTGTTTCAGTGGTTGAAAAGGGACACGGAAAGCGTGCTGGGGTTGAAGGATATTATGTCGCTGGAAAGACTGGCACGGCGCAGGTGCCGAAAAAATTCGGAAAAGGTTACGAGGAAGATCAAACTATCGGGCTGTTTGCCGGATTTGCGCCAGTTGATAATCCGCGATTTGCCATGCTGGTTAAAATTGACAATCCGAAAGATGTAATCTGGGCAGAGAGCACGGCGGCGCCGCTATTCGGCAGATTAGCGAAATTTATTTTAGACTATTATCAAGTAGAGCCGAACGCGTTGTGATTATCTTAAATTACAAATGAATAAATCCCCATTGTCTTTGCGAGGAGCCGAACGACCCCGCTGCTCGCGAGCGGCGGGGGAAGGGAGAGCGACGAAAGCAATCTCATTACTTAGCGGAAAGAACTGTAATTAAATTATTATTAAAACTAAACGCGACGCGATAGGTTGCGTATAAATTATTTGGGTAGTATTATTAAATCATCATTGGTTTTATAGTCCAATTTTTTTCGTTGGTTCCATGGTCCTTTTTCTATCGTTGGTTCCATAATTCCACAGCCTCGTTTCACTATCGCTCAACTTCGGACTATGGAACCAACGGATTGAACATTAAAATTGCAAAAGAAAAACGGGAAACTTTAAATTTAAAAAGTTCCCCGCTCTTTGAAAAAGGATTATTATTTTAAATAAACGCCGTCCTTTTCACTTGTTCTTAAAAAATTCCCCCAAGAATCTCCTTGTGTTAGGGTATCTATTGAATAGATTCTCTCTCCACTTAAAAATAAATTTATCATGGAGTAACCAGCTTCGTCGGTCTCTAAAATCATCCAATTGCGATACTTCCAGTTCTGTGGAAGTGAATCGACTTTAATCAAATCGGCTTTTATAAAAATGGGGCCATTTTGATATTTTTTTTGCCCCATATTATAAGACACTACTGCTATCACTACCAACAATAAAAAAACCCCAATAAATTTTTTCATTTTCACCCCCTTTTTAAAAAAAGTTATAAAAAAATTTAACCGATTATTAAACATTTTTAATAAATCAATTTATCACAAATTTAAAATATGTCAAGGCAAAACAATTTCGTGTTTTTATTGACAGTTAAAATTTTATCATTAAAAAATTATGCCTATATTACAACTTCGCAGGAAAAAACCGAACAATAGCAGGATTATTGTGCCGCGGCGCATCGGTTCTTATAAAAAAAGAAGTTTATGGAGCAGCGGAAGCAGTTGGAACAGAAAAAGCAAAAAGCCGCTTAAAAAAATATTTTTATGGGCAGTTTCACTTTTTCTGCTTTTCGCGTTTTTTGGAACTATCGCGCTGGGAGGCGCGATGCTTTGGTTTTCAAAAGATCTGCCCGATCCTGATAAACTGATAGAAAGAAATCTGCCTCTGGCAACAAAAATTTACGATCGCTCCGGGGAGAGCCTGCTTTATGAAATTCACGGAGAACAGAACAGGACATTTATTCCATTTGAAAAAATTCCGAATTACGCAATCCATGCGACTATCGCCATGGAAGACAAGACTTTTTTTCAGCACAAAGGATTTTCTTTGTGGGGAATTTTCCGCGGGGTGATTATATCTAAATTAAAAGGCGGCAGGACGCAGGGCGGTTCAACAATTACGCAGCAATTTATCAAGAACGCTATTCTTAGCAACGAGCGGACGATTCAGAGAAAAATCAAAGAGCTGATTTTAGCGTGGCGGATTGAAAAAAAATTCAGCAAGAACGAAATTCTGCAGCTCTATTTTAATGAAATTCCTTACGGATCAACCGCTTACGGCATAGAGGCCGCGAGCAATCTTTATTTTGGAAAATCCGCCAGCGATATTAATATCGCGGAATCCGCGATTTTAGCTGCTCTGCCAAAAGCGCCGACATATTATTCGCCATACGGGTCGCATAAAGACAAGTTGATAAACCGCCAGCACTATATTTTAAAATTGATGAAAGATCAAGGATACATTGACGAGCAGGAATATGAGGATGCTTTAAACGAAGAGCTGATTTTTACGAAACGATACGAGAATATAAAAGCGCCTCATTTTGTAATGTATATTAAAGAAATTTTAACATTGAAATACGGCGAAAAAATGGTGGAGCAGGGCGGTTTGAAAGTCATCACAACTTTGGATTTATACAAACAGGAAAAAGCCGAAGAAGCAATCGCTGAATTTGCTGAAACAAACGAAGAAAAGCATAACGCGAAAAATGCGGCTCTGGTCGCGATTGACGCGAAAACAGGGCAGATTTTAAGCATGGTCGGCTCGCGCGATTATTTTGATTTAGAGAATGACGGAAATGTCAATGTGGCGATCCGCCTGCGGCAGCCCGGCTCATCGCTCAAGCCGCTCGTCTATGCTCTTTCTTTTGAGGTTGGATATACGCCAGACACTATCCTTTATGACGCAAAAACAGATTTTGGCGTCTACGGAGCTGAAAAATACTCGCCTAATAATTATGACAATAAATTCCGCGGTCCGGTCACTATTAGAAAATCGCTGGCGGGATCGCTGAATATTCCAGCTGTTAAAACTTTGTATTTAACAGGCATTGACAAAGTTATTGATCAGGCGAAAGAGCTCGGTTATACAACTTTGGACGACAAGAGCCGCTTCGGACTTTCGCTTGTTTTAGGCGGCGGTGAAGTAAAATTGCTGGAGCATACTGGAGCTTACGCGGCTTTTGCCCGCGACGGAATTTATCATCCGATTACGGGGATTTTAAGGGTAAAAGACTCCAAAGGCGAGTTCATTGAAGAATATAAAGAAAAAGAAAAGCGGGTAATCAGCGCCCAGGCAGTACGCCTTCTTAATAGCATACTTTCTGACAACAGCGCTCGCGCCTACGCTTTCGGGGAGAACAACCTTTTGAATTTAGGCGATCGCCCGGTTTGCGCTAAAACTGGAACGACTAATGATTATAAAGACGCTTGGACAATCGGTTATACGCCTTCTTTGGCTGTCGGGGTTTGGGGCGGAAATAATAGCGGAGAAGAGATGAAGCGCGGAGCTGGCGGTTCAAAAGTCGCCGCGCCGATCTGGCATAAATTTATGGAATCTGTTTTGGGCAAAGCAGGTGAGGGAGAGCCGATTGAGCAATTCATTAAGCCGGACGAAATTAAAACAGACAAGCCAGTTTTAATCGGAGTTGAAGCAGAGGAGGAAATATTAAAAATTGATAAATTTTCCCAAAAATTAGCGACAGAATGGACGCCGGAAGAAGCCATTGAAGAAAAGACTTTTAAGCAGTTTCATTCCATTTTGCATTATGTGGATAAAAATAATCCGCAAGGTGAAAATCCAGATAATCCCGCAAGCGATTCGCAATATAAAAAATGGGAGGAGGCAATTGTTGGATGGGTGAAAACCGCGAATGATTCAGAAATAGAAATAGAATCTCCGCCGACAGAATATGACGATATTCATATTCCTGAAAATAAGCCGAGCATAGCGATTCTGAATTTAATAGACAATCAGGAAGTTAAAAACGACGAACTGTTTATTAATATTGAAGCTTCCGCGCCGCGAGGATTAAGCAGAGTAGATTATTTTATAGACGGAACATTGATAGACAGCATTACTGGCGCGCCTTATGATCTGTATTGGGCGATTGAAGATGTTGTCAATACAAATCATATTTTGCGCGCGATAGCGTATGATGATGTTTTAAACAGCGCTGAAGTTTCTTTAAAATTGAATTTTAATATTATTGACGAGCCGCTAAGCGTTGTTTGGATAAGACCTGCTAATAATCAGAAATTTTCTAAAAGCGATTTTCCAATAAATGTTTCAGTGGCTTTGTCGCGCGTCAAGCGGCTGAAAAAAATAGATTTTTTTATTAAAGAGGCTTCTTCTTCTGATGCTAAATTGCTGTCTTCAGCGATTAAGCCGCAAGAAAAAAATATTTCATTTACTATAAGCGATTTTCCAAGCAAGAAAGGGTTTTACAAAATATATTTAACCGCTATTGACATTAACGACAAGCAAACAACCGACAGCGGCGTGTTGATTAAGATTAAATAATTTTTTTAAAGCAATTATGGATAAACAGCAAACCAAAGAAAAAATTAAAAAATTAGTTGAGCGGTATGAGAAATTATCCGGCGCGGAGATAAGAAAATATAATGAACAGCAGACAAAGGATCATTTCATCCGCCCTCTGTTTGAAATTTTGGGCTGGGATTTTACAAAAGATGTCTGGTCCGAAACAGATGTGCACGGAAAAAGAGTTGATTACGCTTTTATCGCAGGAGGCATTACAAAATTTTTTGTTGAAGCAAAATCGCTAAAGGTGGATTTAGATATTGAAACGCACGCGAGGCAAGCGATTAATTATGCGTGGAACAAAGGCGTCACTTGGGCGATATTGACTGATTTTGAGGGCATAAAAATTTTTAACGCGATGACGCAGTCAAAATCGCTTTTGGATAAATTAGTTTTTGAGATTTCTTACACTGATTATGTTTCTGATTTTGACAGATTAAGTTTGCTGTCAAAAAAGAGTTTTGAGAAAAACGATTTAGACAGATACGCGATAAAATACGGCAAAAAGTTAAAAAAATTAACAGTCAATGAAAAACTTTACAGCGATCTTAAAAAAGCGCGCGAAATTTTAACAGAAAGTTTCGGTATGTGGAATAAAAATGTTGACAAGGAAACGCTTGACGAAGGCGTGCAGAAAATTTTAGACAGAATGGTTTTTATCAGAGTTTTGGAAGATAGGGGATTAGAAGAGCCTACTTTAATACCGATGATTAGGGAATGGAAAGCGAAAGGACAGCAAGAGCAGTTATTTCAGTTAATGGCGAAAAAATTCAGGGAATTAGACGATATTTATAATTCAAGCCTGTTCAAAGAGCATGCTTGCGAGAAATGGGAAGAGTATGACGATAAAATAATTACGGCAATCCTTATGCTTTACGGCAGCAATATTTATGAGTATGATTTTTCAAAAATTCCAGCCGACATTCTGGGCGGAGTTTACGAAAGTTATCTCGGATATATTGCCCAAAATCCGATTAAAATTGACAAAATAGGCAAGTCTGGAAAATTATTGGATTTTGACGGCAAAAAAGAGATAAAAATAAAATCCCGCAAAAAAAGAAAGGAGCAGGGAATTTATTATACGCCTAAATTTATTGTTGATTATATTATTGAAAATACGCTGGGCGAAAAATTAAAAGAGATTGAAAGCGTAAATGAATTAAAGCAGATTAAAGTATTAGATCCCGCCTGCGGTTCTGGCTCATTTTTAACAAAGGCGCTGAAAACTATCAATGAAAAATATATTAGTTTTAATAGTCCGGGAAACCAGAATACCAAAAGCGAAATTCTCTTATCAAATATTTACGGCGTTGATCTTGACCCGCAGGCGATTGAGTTGGCTAAATTGAATCTGCTGATTGAAGCGCTTGATAAAAAAGCGAAATTGCCTGATTTAACCGGCAATGTCCGCGTTGGGAATTCTTTGATTTCTGGGAGCGAAAATGAGTTGAAAAAATATTTCGGCAAAAATTGGCGAGATAAGCGCCCGTTTAATTGGGAAGAGGAGTTTGAAGATGTGTTTAATTCAAAATTATTTTTAAATATAGGGATTGATCAATGCGTTAATATTAAAAAATTAAAAAAATTTCAAGAAAAAGGACTTATTAAAATTTATCAAGCACAAAATTTAGAGCAAAATTTTAAAAAAACTATTAAGCAGGGGAGAGCATTTAAAATAAATGATTCAAAAATAGGTGGTTTAGATATGATTGTCGGAGAAGATTATAGGGAAGTAAAAAAAATAAT
>JAGLJD010000165.1 GCA_023142625.1 Candidatus Parcubacteria bacterium
AGTTTATTAATAATAAAAAAAGAGAAAAACTTGAAAATTTATTAAATATTAAAATTAGAAAATTGGAAGAATTTACCAAAGAATTAAATAAAATAGACCGAAGTGGTTTTGATGTTGTAATCGGCAATCCGCCTTATGGAGCAAATTTATCCAATGAAGATAAAAATTATTTTAAAATTTTTGATGTCGGTTCAACTGATACTGTGATATTATTTATTAAAAAAGCTTTTGAATTATTAAAAGACGGCGGGCGTTTAGGTTTTATAGTTCCTAAAGCATTATGTTTTGCTTCTAATTATAAAAAAATTAGAAAATATATTTGGGATTATGTTGAAGGGATTATTGATTGTGGAAAAGTTTGGCAACAGGTAAAATTAGAGCAGGTAATTTTTATTTTAAGAAAAAATAAAAAATCAAAGAATTATATTTCTGGCAGAGTAGAAAATTCTATACCAATAATTTTAGGAAATATTAAAAAATTAGATGCGCAAAAATTTGGTTTTTTCTTAAATAGTGTAACTACCAAAGAAGTGGAAATCGCCAAAAAAATAAAAAGCAATTCAATAATGCTCAACGATATTGCCATAAATCAACGAGGAGCGATATTACAAAAGTATATTTCAGATAAAGGAGATAAAAATATTATTGGTGGCGCGCAAATTCAACGAGATGGTATAATAGGAATTAAAGGAAAAATTGATTCAAAAAGTATTAATTCCGAACAAGCATTTATAAAAAATAATTCTGTGTTGGTTCAAAATATTGTTGCGCATATTGAAAATCCGACAGACCATATCAAAATAACAGCGTGCATTTCTGAAAATAAAAATTTAATTATTGTTGACACTATTAATCAAATCGTATTGGATAAAAAATATAACCCTCATTTTATTGTAGCATTATTACATTCACAGTTAATTAATTGGTATGTGTATAGATTTATTTTTGGTAAAGCTATTAGAACAATGCATTTTGATAATTTTACAACTTCTCGTTTGCCAATTCCAGAAGTCAATAAAAAACAGCAAAAAGAAATAGCGGATTTAGTAAATAAAATATTACATTTAAACAAGCAAATTCAATCTATCCCTGAAAATTCCGACAAGTGGGATTTAATTAAAAGGGAGATTGAGAAAGTTGATAAGGAGATTGATGATCGGGTTTTTGGGTTGTATGGGTTGAGGGAAGAGGAAATAAAAATAATTTGGAATAATTAAAATTATTTAATGTTTATTCAAAGTATAAAAAAATATTTTAAAAAAATTAAAAATAAATTTTTTATTTTAAAATATTTTTTTATTGAAGAAAAATGGTTAATACTGATAATGTCTATAGCAATTACTCTTATTTCTATTTATATATTTACAAATAATTTACCAGAAGTTATTATATTTGGTTCAGAATTAATAATTGTTATGTATGATATTTCAATTGCTTTTTTGATTGGTATTATATTATATTTTTTGCAAATTTTTTTACCAAAAGTTAATAAAAGAAAAAATGCGCAAAGAGAATTAAATGTAATAATTAATGATTTAACAAGATTAATTAGTTTAATTATTAGAAATTATTATTCTGATTTAAAATTATGGAAAGTCGGGCTTGACAGCAATCCAAGTAAATATATTTATAATAACATAGATGAAATTTCAAAATATATTGAAGATAATTTAAAGTTAGACGATATAATAAAATTTGGATGGAATAAAGAAAAAAAATTAACTTTTCGTGACAAATTTTTTAAAATTATAAATAAATTTAATATAGATTATAGAGAAATTATGTTAAAATATGGCGATTATTTAGAGAACGAGACTCTTTATAATTTAGAGCAAGTATATAGAAATTATATTTTTATTAATATAAGAGAACTTGATTATTTATCGCAAAGCGACATTCATGAAATTACGATTAAAAAATTATTGCAAAATATGTATAATATTCAAAAAACAGCAAACAAGATTAATGATATTTGTAAAAAATAGTTTTGTGCAAGAACTGGTTACAAACCAATTCTTGCAGTAATTAATAATTCATATCAACTAATATTAAAAAACCAATTACCGAAAAATCAAAAAACATCCTTTTTGTCATTTCGAAACGGAGTGGAGCAAAGCGTAGCAGAGTGAGAAATCTATGAACGATATTAGACAGACAGAATGGTTATATTTATTCAGCTCATAGATCTCTCAGTCGTACCTCC
>JAGLJD010000166.1 GCA_023142625.1 Candidatus Parcubacteria bacterium
GGATTAGGAATTACGAATAGCGATGTTAGAAAAATAGATGTTGGAGAAATTGAATAAAAAATGCAATTAAAAGAACAAGGTAATAATGCTTTGTTTTTTTAATTTTATAACATAGGCATTGACAATTATATTTTATTTTTTTATACTGTAATTAGCACTCAAATTTAGAGAGTGCTAACATAGGTCTACTGAATAATAATTTACTGCTGCAATTTCCATATTTCGGTCAAATTTTCCAAAAATTTTAACACCTATATATTTGTAGCGACGGGTTTGAAACCCGTTTCTACAAAAAATTGTTTGAAAAATTTGCATCAAAATCTGAAAATTTCGCTAAGTAAATTATTATTCAGTAGACCTAAAATAAATCTATGCGGGACAGGCAATCGCAATTATTGAATTATACTGTTAGGAGTTATATAAAAACCGCCCAGCCGGTAGGATCTAATTTACTGATGGAAAAATCAGGAATTAGCATTTCTTCAGCAACTATTCGCAATGAATTATTAGAACTGGAAACAGAGGGTTATCTTTATCAGCCGCATACTTCAGCTGGACGGGTGCCTACGGAAAAAGGGTATAAATTTTGGTTGAAAAATTTTTTTAAGGAGAGAGAACTAAACAAAAAGAAAAGATCTATTTTGTCAGACGCTAAAAAGCGATTTAAGTTAGATAGAAAAAGGCAGTTAAAAGAGATTGCAAGAGTTGTGGCTGAATTATCGCGCGCTACTGTAATTATCGGATTTGAACGGCATAATTTTTATCATACAGGAATCTCCCAGCTTTTTACACAGCCAGAATTTCGCGAATATGACTTGGTTTGCAATATTTCCGAAATAGTGGATTGCCTTGACGAAAAAGCTCCTGATCTTTTTGACGAAATTGGAAATGACGCAGTAATATTAATAGGCAACGACAACCCTTTCAGTGAAAATTGTTCAATCGTGTCAGTTAATTTTAATGACAACTTGTTTGTCTTATTGGGTCCGATAAGAATGAATTACGAAGAAAACGCGGCTATTATTAAATATTTAAAAGAGTTAATATAAATATGAGCGAAGAAAAAAAATATCCAAAAATTATTGTCGGGGCTTTTATATTTAATAATAAAAACGAATTGCTTTTAATAAAAGCGCCTGCTTGGCATAATGAATATTCGTGTCCCGGCGGCAAGGTTGAATTAGATGAAACATTAGAAGAAGCGATAATCAGAGAAGTTAAAGAAGAGGCTAATTTAGATATTTTTGATATTGAATTTATTAATTTATCGGAAAGTTTAAATTTAGATAAAACTTATAAAAAAGAGGATAATCATTTAATTTTTGCAAGCTATAAAGCAAAAGCAAAGGAGATTAATAATTTAAAATTAAATAGTGAAGGTATTAGTTATAAATGGATATCGTTAGATAAATGGATAGACAAAAAAGAAAAAATTACAAAAACTTCGTTTAATGTTTTAAAACAGATAAAAAAACAATTAGAAGGCGATTTTGAAAGCAGATGCAAGCGCGCGCTGGCGGATTATCAAAATTTATTAAAACAGACCGCGAAAGAGAAAGAGGATTTCGCAAAATACGCCAATCTGAATCTTATAATGGAAGTTTTGCCGATTGTTAATAATTTTAAAATTTCAGTTGAGCATATTCCTGAAAATCAAAAAGAGAGTGCATGGGTTCAAGGAATAATTTATATCAAAAAGCAATTTTTAGATGTTCTGTCCGCAAACGGAATAGAAGAGATAAAAACCGTCGGCGAAAAATTTAATCCTGAAATGCACGAAGCGGTTGAGGATAATAAAAAACAAGACGAAAAACATAAAGGCGAAAAAGGAATAATTATAAAAGAGATAACCGCTGGATATAAAATGAACGGAAAAGTCATCAGCGCGGCAAAAGTGGTAGTGGATTAATTTTAAATTAACAAAATTTAATATTTTTATAATTAATTTTATGAAACAAAACAATAAAAAAAAAGAGCAGGCGTTTAAGAAATGGTTTGTGGATATGGTTTACGACAATATGGCAATGGAAGATGAAGCGGTTTTAACTAAAAAAGAGATTAGAGATAGAAGTAAAATGCAAATGAATAATTTAGTAAAAGAAGGCGTGCATAAAAAAATTATTTTTCCAAAAAAATATGCCTAAATCTAAAACAAAACCGAATTTTAGAGAAACAAAATTTGGTATTTTGCCTATTATTGAAATAGAAGACATTATTACGAATAATTTAATCCGTGCGAGGGCTTATATCTTAAGAAATTACAAGGACTTAAATATCGGAATTGAGTTAGCAAAAGATTTGCATTTGAAATTAGCAAGTTATCTATTTGAAGAGGCTGGGGAATTTAGAAAAAGGCAGGTGCAAGTGGGAGATTACGATCCGCCTGAATATTTTAAAATTATAGAATTATTGAAAAATTGGGAAGGCGATTTTAATGAAAGGAAAAAATTTATTAAAACATTAGACGGACATATTGAAACGCTGGCATGGATGATGCATAAATTTTTATGGATACACCCATTTTTTGATTATAACGGCAGAATTTCAAGATTATTAGGCGAAATATATTTATTAAAAAATGATTTGCCAGTTACGAGTTTTATGGGAGTTAAAAGAAGCGAATTTGCCGAAGCAATGAAATTAGCAACTTCCAAAGATGATTTAAGCGGAATTATAAAAATTATTAAAAGAAATTTAAAATAATAAAATTTGTCATTCTGAGGAGTGAAGCGACGAAGAATCTGCTTTATTTATAATCAAAATATTGTTTAAGATAATTTAACAATAAACCGCGATGATTTTAAAATAATTTAGCGATAATCAAATCAGATTTTTCGGCTATCGCCTCAAAATGACAGTTGATTTAAACCCCGATTTTTAATAGTTAGTTTTATTAATTGTTAAAAACTGGAGGTTAAAATTTACAAAAAGAAAAGAGGCAACTTATAAGAAAGCCGCCCCTTTTATGGAGAGTATAGCCATCCATCATACTACTTCCAAAAAAAATGAATGCTACTACTCCTATAAATATTATATATATCATTGTCGCAATGATTTCCATTTTTGTCCCCCCTTTTTTTGTTACCTCAATTTAATTAAAATTAATTAAAAACTAAAAAAATTATTTTGAATAATTTAATATATCATAATTTATAAATAAGTCAATAGATATTGAGTAAATTAAAAATAATTGCTTAATAATCTATGAGATAAATAAACTTATGCCAAAAATTTTAGGTATTGATCTTGGGACTACAAATTCAGCGATGGCGATTGTTGAAGGCGGAAAACCGAAGATCTTAGAAAACAAAGAAGGAAATCGCACCACGCCATCTATCGTTGCGATTTCAAAAACAGGTGAACGGCTTGTCGGGCAAATCGCTAAAAGGCAAGCGGTTACAAATTCTGAAAATACGATTTTTTCAGTAAAAAGACTGATCGGACGCCGCTTTGAAGACGAGACAATTCAGGAGGATATTAAAATGGTTCCATATAAAATTGTAAAAGCTGGCGAAGGCGTTAAAGTAAAGATGCAGGACAAAGAGCATACCCCGCAGGAAATTTCAGCGATGATTTTACAAAAATTGAAAGCGGACGCCGAGGAAAAATTAGGAGAAAAAATTGAAGAGGTCGTAATAACTGTGCCAGCATATTTTGACGACGCGCAAAGGCAGGCAACTAAAGACGCAGGCGAAATCGCAGGCGTGAAAGTAAAAAGAATAATCAATGAACCGACTGCTGCCGCGCTTGCTTATGGTTTTGATAAAAATAAAGGGGAACAAGTAGTTGTTTATGATTTAGGAGGCGGAACTTTTGATGTTTCAGTGTTAGATATTGGAGATGATACAGTTGAAGTAAAAGCCACTCACGGCGACACTCATTTAGGAGGAGATGATTTTGATCAAAGGATCATTAATTGGATCGCAGAAGAATTTA
>JAGLJD010000167.1 GCA_023142625.1 Candidatus Parcubacteria bacterium
TTTTAAGTTAAAATAAAATTATATTCTAACTTTAACAAAATTATATTTAGATGTAAATATGTTTTCAGGAATAGTTGAAAAAACAGGAACAATTAAAAAAATAAACAAGAGGCAAAAAAAAATTTATTTTACTATTGCGGCAAAAAATTTTTTGCGAGATATTAAAATCGGTTCCAGTATTTCTTGCGACGGCGCCTGCTTGACTGTTGTTAAAAAAACAAAAAATAACTTTGATGTTGAATTGATGCCGGAAACTTTAAATCTCACAAAATTCGCTGGTTCCAAAGCGGGAGATTTGATAAATTTAGAAAAATCCCTAAAAGTTAGCGATCGCGTAGACGGACATTTTGTGATGGGACATATTGACGCCGTCGGCGCGATTAAAAAAATTATCAAAGACGGCGAATATACGAATTTGGTTATAAAAGTTCCCAGGCAACTGATAAAATATTTAGCTTATAAAGGATCGGCTTCTATTAATGGCGTAAGTTTAACTATCTCTGGCGTTGGAAAATTATGGTTTAAAGTAAGTTTAATTACGCATACTTTAAAAATTACAAACCTATCAAAACTAAAAGTTGACGACAAAGTAAATATTGAGATTGATATGCTGGCTCGGTATTTGAAAAGTTTATTAGATAATGCTAAAATAACTAAATGAAGACTAATATTTTTAACAATCTGAATGGAAAAGGGTTAAAAATCGCAATTGTTCAGGCAAGGTTTAATCAAGATATCACAAAAAATTTGCTTGACGGCGCTTTAAGCGCGCTAAAACAGGCAGGCGTAAACGATAAATATATCAAAATTACCAAAGTTCCAGGTTCATTTGAAATCCCTTTAACTTGCCAAAAACTAGCGCGAATGAAAAAATTTGATGGAATTATTGCGCTTGGCGCGATTATTAAAGGCGAAACCGCGCACTTTGATTATATCGCAAAAGCTGCCACTGACGGAATCATGCGAACAATGCTTGATTATAAAATTCCAATTGCGTTTGGAATAATCACAACCTACACTTTAGCGCAAGCGAAAAAGAGATCTGTAGATAGTAAAAAAAATAGCGGGTATGGAGCAACATTATCATTGATAGAAACAATAAATAATCTTAAATAAAATTATATGGACGAAGAACCGCAAAATGAAGAGTATGATCAGAGGCAGGAATACAGCAGAAGGATACGGAACGCTAAAAAAGCAAAAAAAGCAAAAATCAAAAAAGTAAAAAATAAAATTGAAGGGAAGGCTGGCAAAATTGCAGGCGCGGCGATTAAAAAGTGGATTTATGTTTTAATGCTATCGGTTGTCGGTTTTATACCAGCAGTTGCCGCCATTGATGCCTATGCTATCGTAAGTCTGTTTAGTAAAAAATTAGGTAAAATGAAAATTTGGGATTGGGGAATTTTAGTTTTTGCGAATTTTATTTTGGCTGCTATTTTTATCATCGGTTTTATGATTTTTTACTGCGTGCTTAATCCTGTTGAATGCGGATGGGAAACCGCAAAAGAATCAGTCGGGTTATAAAACAAACTGCTTTTTGACTTTACAAACTTTACAAACTTTTA
>JAGLJD010000168.1 GCA_023142625.1 Candidatus Parcubacteria bacterium
GTTGCGACAAATATGGCTGGACGCGGAGTAGATATTGTTTTGGGCGGAGCAAAAGAAAATTTTAACAGCGACGAAGAATGGCAGAAAGAATATGAGAAGGTAATCTCCGCAGGCGGGCTGTATATTTTAGGCACAGAAAGGCATGAGTCAAGGCGGATTGACAACCAGCTTCGCGGAAGATCCGGACGGCAAGGCGACGCAGGCGAGAGCAGATTTTTTGTTTCTATGGAGGATGATTTGATGAGGATTTTCGGCGGTGAAAGAATGAAAGGGATAATGGAGCGGTTTAATTTTCCAGAAGATATGCCGATTGAAAACGCGCTTATTTCACGCTCTATTGAGCAGGCGCAAAAAAAAGTTGAAGGGAATAATTTTGACATCAGAAAGCATTTAGTTGAATATGATGATGTGATAAATAAGCACAGAGAGACAATATACGCAAAACGGAAAGATATATTAAACAAAGTCAAAAGTCAAAAGTCAAAAGTCAAACGAGGTTTATCTGATGTTGTCTTAGAGATGGTCGGCAATGAAATTGAACAGGTTGCGATGTTTCATACGGCTGGCGATGATTTTAAAAAATGGGATTTAAAAGAGATATATGAAACTGTTAATACTATTTTTCCTCTTCCACAGGACAAAAGATTAAAAGCGGAAGATATTCCTATTCGCGAAAATAGCAGCAATCAAAAAGTTGAGTTGCGTTCTAAAATAATAGATTATTTAATTAAATTGGCTAAAAACGAATACGGCAAACTTGAACAAAAAATTAATTCAGCAGGAATAGATTTTATTCAGGTTGAAAAAGAGGTTATTTTGCGCTCAATTGATAATTTATGGATTGAGCATTTGGGCGCCATGGATCATTTGCGGACAGGAATAGGACTTCGCGGCTACGGGCAGCAAGACCCTTTGGTGGAATACAAAAAAGAAGCGTATCGACTCTTTACGGAATTGATGAATTTAATCCAGAAACAGGTTGTCTATACAATTTATAAAATCGGATTAACCCAAAATTTTGCTCCAGCAATAATGGAAGCTGAAAATACTCAAATTTCTAATGTAAGCAGCACTGGCATAATCGCCAGCGAAGCGCAAAAGCAAGAAAATCAAAATAGTATTTCTAATAAAACAGTAAGTCAAAATGAGCCGAAGGTCGGGCGCAACGATCCTTGCCCGTGCGGAGCGAAAAAAGCGGACGGCTCTCCAAAAAAATACAAGCATTGCTGCGGCAGATAGATTAAAAAATAAAAAAAATGTAAAATTCCTTATTTCTTTAAAAATATAATTTTTAAAGTTATCCACAGTTAATTGCTTGACAACCGTATTATTTTTTATTATAAATAAATAAAAGCATATAAATTTTATATTTCGGTTAAATTTTAATATAAATCTGCTGTGCTGACTGCATTTAGAAAAGACAGCGGAGCGCTCAAAGCGCAATGATAAAAATCACTTAAAAGAATATTGTTTGTTGAAAAATTCGACTCTTTGTGAGAGGCGAAGATTTTTTGTGTTTTAAAATAATTTTTTATAGTAGTATTAATATTATTTTTTATGAAACAACAATCTCAAAAAAGAATCTTTTTTTCTTACAATGACAAAGACGACTTGGCGGCGAAAAATGGACAAAAATATTCAACATCTTTTAAAGACAAAAAAGAGGTGATACCATTGCCAGACTTAATAGAAACGCAAAAAGAATCATACGGCTGGTT
>JAGLJD010000169.1 GCA_023142625.1 Candidatus Parcubacteria bacterium
TACCCTCTCTTATCTGATTATCTCCTTTGTCTGTTATCACAATACGAACCAAATATGTAACAATTCCGCTGTTATTTGTTTTTGAAGTGAGTGAAATAAAACTAATTTCTCCATTAAGTTTTATATTATCCAAAGCGTCAAAATCAGAATAAACAATTTGTCCGATTTTAATTTTATTAATATCTGCTTCTTCAATATCTACTTCAATAAACAGGGTATCATTATTTATAATAACTGCCACAGGATCGCTATTGCTATTATCTACGATAATATCGCCTGTTTTATAATTAAGCCGCGCGACCTCGCCGTCAATTGGAGATATAATAGTTGCGTTTTTTAATTCGTTCTGAGCTTTTTCAAGGTTAACAGAGGCGTTAGTTAATCTTGAGAGCGCGGAGGCTTTTTCAGCTTCAGTTATTGGAGCTATTAGATTATTATAGTCGCGTTTAGCTTGTTCAAGGCTTAATTTTTTGCTTTCCATGGCAGCTTCTGAATTTTCAATACTCCGATCGGCATCAGTTTTAGCATTAAGAAGATCTCTCTTAGTATTATCAAGATCTCTTTTAGCGTCTTCATAATCAGTAATATAATCATCGAGGTCATCTTTAGCGTCATCTACTGCTTTAATTTTTGTGTTTATGGCTGTAATTTTAGTATTAACGGTTGTCCTGTTTGCGATAATTGTTGACATAAAACTGTCAAGATTTGACTGCGAAAAATCAGAATGGGTTATTGTCGATTCCAGCATTAATTTCATATAATATGAGTGTTTCTCAAATTCTTGCAAAGTTACAACCGATTGATCCGCCGCTGCGTCAATTTCATTATAAGGACTATTAAAATTTAGCTGCACAACTAAATAATTAAGCTTATTTAATTCATCTTTAGATTTTACATAACTGTCTTTTGCTTGGTTTAGCGAAGATGAATTTTTAACTCCTAAAACACTTTCAAAATCATCGTTTATATGCTTATCGTCAATCCCTAATATTTCATCTGATTCTTTTAAAATGCTGTCTAAATTTATATTAACTGATTTTATTGTATCCACTAAACTTTCATAGGCATCGCTTACATTCTCGCTGCTTAATTCGTCTTGATTATCATCTAAATTTTCCTTAGCGTCTTTAAGTTCATTTTCAGCATCATAAATATCATCCTCTTCTCCTTGAATGCTTTCTTCGGCGGATTGCTTTACGCTTTCCAAACTAATCTCTGCTTGATTTAAAGATATTTCCGCTAAAGTAATCCTGTCCCTAGCATTGGCGATTTCCTCATCTGTCGCTCCATCTATTATTTGATTATAATCCGCTAAAATTGACAAATAATTTGAATAAGCGCTGCGAACATTAAGTTCTAGGGTCTCTGTTTTTACTGTAGCGATTTTGTCGCCTTTTTTAATCTTGTCACCCTCTTTAATAAATACTTCTTCTACTTCTAAATTATTGCCGCTAACCGAAAAAGAAAGTTCAACTCCGTCTTCCGCGACAACCTTGCCGTCTGATTCAATTGAAATTTTTAAATCATCTTCTCTTACAATCCACTCTTTTTGCGAGACAGCCGCCTCTTTTGTATTATTTTTATTAAAATAAAAATAATAGGAAATTAAAGCTAAAAAAATGATAACTAGTATTACCATTTTCTTTTTAGTTATTTTAAAT
>JAGLJD010000017.1 GCA_023142625.1 Candidatus Parcubacteria bacterium
AATCTTTTGTTGACAGGCAATACCCCGACAATAATTTCGGATACGAACCTGTGAGTTTTATTAAAGGATGGGAGATTATGAGCGGGGATCGCGCCCTGAAATACGCCCGATCGCGGCATGGAAGCAACGGTGAAAATTCCGATTTCGCCCGTTCAGAACGACAGCAGAATGTCCTTTTGGCGGCAAAAGAAAAAATCTTAAGTTATAGTTTCTGGCTTAATCCTAAAAAAATAGGCGCTGTATTATCTGATTTAGACGCACACATCAGCGCAAGTTTAAAAACTTGGGAGATAATAAATTTAAGCAAAATCGCGAAAAAAATAGATCCTAAAAAAATAAGCAATGCGGTTTTAAGCAATGGAAACAGCGGAATTCTTTATGCGACAAATATCAACGGCTCATACGCGCTTCTTCCTAAAAATAATGATTTCACTTCTCTTAAAATTTTAGCCAAAAATATGCTTAATAATGGCGCGGTAGCAGGCAAAACAGCAAACAGCATAGTTCGCCCGACAACTATAGAAGTGCAAAACGGAACTAAAATAGCTGGTATGGCATCTCGTATTGCCAGAACGCTTAAGCAGGATAATTTTGTAATTGACAAAATAGGAAACTCTCGGCAGCAAAACTATGAAAAAACGATTATTTATGATCTTTCCCGCGGACAGAAGCAGCAAGAGCTAAAATTCCTAAAAAATAAGTTTGACGCGGAAATAAATTTTAATATACCTAACTGGCTTACTTCGCAGCCGATCGGAAACAGCAAAATCAATCTAAAAAATCCTATTGAAAGTTCATCGGATTTTCTGATTATCCTAGGCAAAGACGCGGCGAGTTTGTGAATAATTATTTTAATTACGGAGCGTAAAAAATAATGTCTTTGCGAGGAATGAAGTGTAGCGATAGCGAAACGAAATGACGAAGCAATCCCATTACTGAGCTGACAAATCTGTAATTATAGTTTTATTTCACTTAGTAATGAGATTGCTTCGTCGCTCATTCCGCTATCGCTCCATTCGCTCCTCGCAAAGACAAAAGGGTTTATATTTTCGCGGTTCATTAAAATTGCAAAAGGAAAACGGGGAGATTTATCAATTCTCCCCGTTACTTGAAAAAGATCATCCTTTATTCATATTCTATTTCTCCTTCTTCTGTTATTTTTATTTTTTTATTCTCCCTCATTTTTTCAAGGGAAAAATTTTTCGGGAAAATAACAACTTTCCCGTTGACTAATGCCCAATTATTTGGTATTGGTCTAATATTTTTGTTTTCGTAAATTTCCGATTTTTTCGCTATCATCGGAGTTCCATGTAGCATTTTTAAATATCTTCGATAATATTACCGTATATACAACATATCCGACGATAATAACACCAACAACAATTGAGGTATCAACCATTTTTTTTCCTCCTTTTTTTAAAAAGTTATAAAAAAATTTAATCGATTATTAAACATTTTTAATAAATTATATTATCACAAATTTAAAATATGTCAATATTTCAAACCCAAAAAGTGGCAATCGTCGGCAGGACTAACGCTGGCAAATCAACTCTGTTTAATAAATTAGTCAGCAGACCGCATGCGATAGTCTCTAAAATTCGGGAAACGACTCGCGACGCCAATCAAGAAACCTGCGAATGGCGCGGAAAAAAGTTTATTTTATACGACACCGCTGGCGCTGATATTAAAATAAAAAATGAGATAGACAAGCAGGTTATAGAACAGAGCAAAAATTTAATCGCCAAAGCGGATCTGGCTATTTTCCTGCTGGACGGAAAAGAAGAGACGCTGCCGCAGGATATGGAGATAGCGCGCGCGCTTAGAAAAACGCGAATTCCGATTATTTTAGCGATAAATAAAATAGACAACCAGAAGATAAGAAAAAGGTTAGATCTGTTTGAATTTGAAGCGCTCGGTTTTGGCAAGCCGAATCTTATTTCCGCTATTTCAGGAATCGGGACAGGCGATCTGCTGGATGCGATAATCGCGGAATTAAAAAAAATAGAACCGAAGAAAAAACTCAAAGACGATGAATCGGAAATTGAAAAATCAGGAAAGATTAAAATCGCAATAGTCGGCAAACCGAACGCCGGCAAATCATCAATATTAAACTCTTTGCTAAAAAGAAAAGTTCATATTAAAAATCAGGAAGAAGTCATCGTAACGGATATTCCCCACACAACGCGCGAGCCGCAAAAAAGAAAGGTTGCTGGCGAAAATTCTTTAATGGAATTTACCGATACCGCTGGCATCAGGAGAAAAGCGAAAACTGACCGCAAAGGGCTGGAGATATTAAGCGTTAAAAAAAGCATAACTGCTTTGAAGCAGGCGGATATCGCTCTGCTGGTTATTGACATTCACGCGCCGATAACAAGCCAAGACCAAAAACTCGCCAGCATGATCGTTAAAAACGGCGCGGGCGCGATTATTATCGCGAACAAATGGGATCTGATTCCAGAAAAATTTACTGGAAGCGACAAAGAGTATTCTGAAAATTTAAGGTCATCCCTGCCCCATCTGAAATGGGCGCCTATTCTTTTTACTTCCGCGCTGCTTGGAAAAAATATAAATAAAATCACGGACTTGGCGGAAGAGATAAATAAGGAGCGAAACAAAAAAATCACAAGCGAGGAATTGAAAATTTTTATTGAAAAAGTTATCAAGCTTCATCATCCTGTAAAAAGAAAAGGCGCGAATCATCCGCATATTAAATCTTTTTTTCAAATGAACTCTCATTTTCCGCAATTCGTTGTTAAGATCAGAAAAAACGACACGCTCGGCTTTTCTTATCTGAAATTCATTGAAAAAAAACTGCGCGAGGAGTACGGGTTTATCGGCTCGCCAGTTGAGATTAAGGTCGGATATTAAATTCATGTTGGTTCTATAGTTTGAATAAAATTCATGTTGGTTCCATAGTCCCGATAGGGCTGTGGAACCAACTGATTAAAAACGCCAAAAAGAAAACAGACTCCACGGAAAATAAAATCTTAAAGATTAAATCTCCGTGAAGCCTATAAATAGATTATTCACTCTATTTCTCATGTGCTAATTTATGCAAATAATCTATGAATTTGATGATGTTAATATTGTTATAAGCGATAAAACTACTTAAATCGCTTATGATGACTGCTAATTTAAAGTTATTTAATTTAGTGGAGCAAAATTTCTTTTTCTCCATTGCTTCTCTTAAATAACCTAAATGTAATTCGCCTAATTCTTCCATATTCTCCCCCTCCTTTTCAAAACCGCTTTACGCGCTGACTATTTTATAGACAACGCAAAGCGATAAATTAAAATAACATAAATCAAAAATATGTCAATAGTTTGCTTAATCATCGGGTTGGGAAACCTAGGCGAAAAATACAGATTAACCCGCCATAACGCTGGGTTTATCGCGATTGATCAATTCCGTGAACAGTTTATAAAAAACGGCTCTGATTTTTCAGAATGGAAATTTAATAAAAAATTTAACGCTGAAATTTCCAAAGGAGAAGTTGAAAACAAAAAAATTATTTTAGCCAAGCCGCAAACTTTTATGAATAACTCGGGCGCCGCGGTTCAAGCGATGATGAATTTTTATAAAATTAAAATTAAAAACATTTTAATTATCCACGATGATATTGACTTGCCGTTAAAAACAAGTAAAATACAGAGAAATAAATCGTCTGCTGGGCATAAAGGCGTCCAGTCAATTATAGACGCGCTGAATTCAAAAAATTTCAGCCGCTTGCGGATCGGAATAAATCCCGCGATAGAAAACGGCGTTTCAAAACTAAAAATCCCAACAGAAAAATTCGCGCTGGAAAGGTTTAAAAAGGGAGAGTTGGGAATAATCAAACAATTAGTAGGACAGACTGATATTTTAAAATTTCTTTAAATTATAAATACATACATTTTGAAAGAAATTTTTCTTTCTTGTCTTTGCGAGGAGGCGATAGCCGACGAAGCAATCCCATTACTAAGCGAACAAATCTGTAATCATAAACTTTTTTGCGTAAACAATGGGATTGCTTCGTCGCACCTCTCTCGCTTCGCTCGTTCAGCTCCTCGCAAAGACAGTGTAGAAAAAGCTCCTCGCAAAGACAGCAGGGTTTTGCATTTCGTAATTTAAAAAAACAAAAAAACGCCGAAAAAAAACAGGCTCCGCGGAAGATTAAATCTTAAAGATTTTATCTCCCACAAATCCTGTAAGCAGACTACTTATGCACTAACTTGTGCAGATAGTCTATGATGTCCTCCATGTCTTGCCCTGCCCAAATACTCTCTCTTATAAAGAGAGAGATCGCGACTTCTAGTTCGAAATTTTGGGCTTCCGCAGAAGCCCTTTCAATGTGAAATTGAGGACCACTTTTTGCAGTTTTTCTGTTAATAGCGAATGATCTCCACTTTTTGAAGTTTTCTTCTATGCTTTTGTTTTCTTTTAAATATAACACTTTTTTTTCTCCTCCTTTCAAAACCACCTTACACGCAACCTGTTTATTCAGACAGCGCAAAGCGATAAATTAAAATAACATAAATTTAAAATATGTCAATAACTGACAAAATAATCATCAAGGGCGCGCGGACGCATAACTTGAAAAATGTCAGCGTTGAAATTCCGCGGAATAAATTCACGGTTATTACAGGACCGTCTGGATCTGGCAAATCATCGCTCGCTTTTGACACAATCTACGCCGAAGGGCAGAGAAGATACGCAGAAAGTTTTTCCGCTTACGCGCGGCAATTTTTAGGAATGGCGGATAAGCCTGATGTTGAAAGTATAGAAGGGCTGTCGCCTACAATATCAATCGACCAGAAAAAAACGGCTCGCAACCCTCGCTCAACAGTCGGAACGATGACGGAAATCTATGATTATATCCGCCTTCTTTTCGCGCGAATCGGAGAGCCGTATTGCGCGAATTGCGGAAAAAAAATAATTAAAAAAATTATCTATCTGCCCGGCGCAAACGAAACAAGCAAAGAAAAGCGGATTGAAATTCTTATCTGCCCTAAATGCAAAACAAAATTTCCAAAACTTGAGCCATCGCTTTTCTCTTTTAATTCACCTTACGGCGCCTGTGTCCGCTGCAAAGGGCTGGGAATTGAATTAAAATTTGATCCGACCCTGCTTATCCCGAATAAAAAACTCAGTTTGGCGGAAGGCGCCATACAGCCATGGACTAAATTTTTCTCCAACCAATCCATCTATTGGAAAAAGTTAGAATTGATCGCGAAAAAACTTCATTTCTCCCTTGACGCTCCCGTGGAAAAGCTAAAAAAAGAAAAACTGGAAATAATCTTATACGGGGAAAAAGACAACGAAGAAGGCGGTTTTGATGGCGTGATAGAAATTTTGCGGCAAAAATACGAAAAAATCAATTCTGATTTTTTACGGACTGAAATTGAAAAATATATGAGGTCGTTTCCATGCTCTGCCTGTGGTGGAAAAAAACTTCGTCCTGAAGCGCTTAATGTTAAAATCTCGCAAAAAATAATCAGCGATATAACGGAGATGCCTATTGAATTCGCGCAAAAATGGTTTAAAGATCTAAAATTAAGCGCTGTGAAGCAAAAAATCGGCAGACCGATTATTAAAGAGATAGACAAAAGAATTAAATCGCTCGTATCCGTAGGGCTGCCTTATCTGGCTCTTAACCGCAGCGCGACAAGCTTAAGCGGCGGCGAAGAGCAGCGCATTAAATTAGCCAGCCAGCTCAACTCTCTTCTGACTGGCGTAATCTATGTTTTAGACGAGCCGTCAAT
>JAGLJD010000170.1 GCA_023142625.1 Candidatus Parcubacteria bacterium
CAAAACTGTATAACAACAATCCTAGTGCCAAAAATTTATTCTTTTTAAATTTTTTTTGCAAATAACCATAAAAAATTTCGAAAAGAAATAAAAAGAGGAAAAAAGAACTTCCAGCTAGCCCTATAAAAAAATTATTGAAATTTAAAGATTTCATATATAATATGATAATCATAAATTTTGAATGATCAATAATAGCAAAAAGCAAAAAAATCAACGAAAGTGTCATTAACGATTTTTTGCGGAATAATTTTTTTAAAACAGATAAAAAAAGCGTTTTTTTATGAAATAATTTTTTTAAAATAAAGTTATTATTTTTTGTAAATTTTAACATTCTAGCGCTATAAAGCGCTGTAAAAAATAAAATTATAGAGGATATAATAAAGATCATATTTATTCCATAATAGGAAGCAACAATACCAGCGATAAAAGGTCCTAAAAGACAGCCGACGCTAGACAAAGCCTCGTTTAATGAAATATTTATTCCTGTTTCATCGGATTTTTTGGATTCTAAAATAGAATATTTAGATACATACCTCAAGGACGACACAATACCGTCATATATTCTAACTAAAAAAATAGATATTAAGTTAGCGGCATTCAAATAAAAGATAGGCAAAAGAATATATCCAAAATATGAAAAAATCAAGATTTTTTTCTTACTTATTTTTTCTTCAAAATAACCGACAAAAACACTTAATATAGCTGAGGTTAGATATAATAATGCTAATGACGCTCCTATCTCAAAATTAGATAAACCAAGTTCCTTAAAATAGACAGGCAGAAAAACAGGGAAAGCTGTCGTAGCAAGCGATATAAAAAATGAGGTAATAAGCAAATTTTTATAAATAGATTTCATAGTTTATTAAAATTAGTAAAAATTTGAATTTTAATTACGCTTTTAAATAGAGCGTTTAATTGTTATACACCTTTTTTCTTATTCTCCATAATTTTGCGTATTCTTTTAATAAATACTGCTCAAAAATAACAGCAAAAACAAACATTCTAAAAGCGAACCATAAAATTTCTATTTTTTGTTTTATTGACAAGACACCCCAATATTTTATAAAAATAATATGCTTATGCAGAAATCCCCATTGCCTAATCTGCTTGCTTTTGTTTTTGCGATTAAGCGCTACTTGCAGATTTCCAAACCCTTTTGCCGATGCGGTTCGGTCATGATAAATAATCGCTTCCGCGGCTAATTTTGATTTATACCCTGCTAGCATAAGGCGATAAGCTAAGTCGCAGTCTTCTTCATACATAAACATCAGTTCGTCAAAATATTCGCTGCTGTTTTTAATTTTTTCTAACGCTCTCACGCGATATATTGCCGCGGCTCCGCTCGGACCAATTATTTTCGCGCTATCATATTGCCCGCGATCAACTTCGCCTTGTCCGATGTCCTTAAACCTAAGCGCGCTAATCTCTTTAATTCCACAACTGTCAATAATTTTTGTTTTTTTGTTTTGCTCAAAATTCCATCGCAATATTTTCGGGCAAATAGAACCTAATTCTTTGTCACTATCCATTATTTTGATCATTTTTTCAATCGCGTTTGGCTCTAAAATTATATCGTTATTTATTGCTAAAAAATATTTAGCCCCCATTTCAACCGCCCTGCTAATCATTTTATTGTAAGCGCGCGCAAAACCGACATTTTTTCCTGCGCGCAAAATTTCTATTTCAGGATAGCCGCTTTTTATATATTCAATGTTTTTATCGTCGGGATTTTCATTATTATCAAATACGATAATATTGAAATCAGTAAAAGTCTGTTTTTTAAAATTTGGTAAAAAATAAGGCAGATACTTTGCCGTAGATTTGCCGTAGATTATAAAGCCGATTGCGAGTTTAATCATATAATCATTTTTGCCGCTAATTTCTTTTTCGCTAAAATTTGCGCTTCTAAATAACTGTCAAAAGTGCCTGCGTCTAGCCATTCGCCACCAACAATAGCCACCTCTAATTCGCTGTTTTTCAAATACCAACTATTAATGTCAGTTATCTCTATTTCGTCTCTTTCGCTCGGTTTTAAATTTTTTGCTATTTTAATAACGCGATTGTCGTAAATATAAAGCCCAGTAACGCAAAAATCGCTTTTCGGATTTTTTGGCTTTTCTTCAATGGATATCGCTTTCTGATTATCGTCAAACTCAACAATTCCGTATCGGCTCGGATCATCAAGCACTCTTTTGGCAAAGACTTTTCCTCCTGATTTAAAATTTTTGATAGCGTCAGTAAAATCATCTTCAAAAATATTATCGCCTAAAATCATAACGACATTATCATTATCAATAAAATTTTCTCCAACAATAAAAGCGTCGGCCAGTCCGCGTGGCTCGTCTTGAATCTCATAAGTAAATCGCGCGCCGAACTCTTTGCCGCTTCCAAGAAGATTTAAAAAATGCCCAGCGTATTCAGGGGCGATAATGATCAATATATCCTTAACCCCCGCTTTAATTAAAGTATTCAGCGGATGATAGATCATCGGGCGATTATAAACAGGCAGTAATTGCTTGCTTGTAACTTTCGTGCAAGGACGAAGCCGCGTCGCGCTGCCGCCAGCTAAAATTATTCCCTTCATAAAATTTATAGTTTTATAAATTTAAAAGAATTTTTAAGTCATTTTGTGTTTTAGAATACGGGGTTTCTAAAATTTTCGGAATTTTTTCCATCCGCTTGTCGTTCATTATAATTTTAAAAGCGCTTAGCCCGATTTCCCCATTTCCTATATTTTGATGCCTGTCTATTCTGCCGCCGAGCGTTTTTTTAGAATCATTCAAATGCATAACTCGCAGATTTTTTAATCCAAGGATTTTATCAAATTTTTTTATTGTTTGTTCAAAACTTTTTTTATCTCTAATGTCATAACCTGCGGCAAAACTATGGCAAGTATCAAAACAGACGCCGACTCTGTTTTTATTATTTATCATTTTTATAATAAAGGCAAGATGTTCAAATTTATATCCAAGGTTAGTTCCTTGCCCCGCGGTTGTTTCTAATAAAAGCGACGGCGGATTATCAACAACCTCTTCAAATACAAAATTCAAATTTTCCGCGATTCTTTTTAGCCCGTCCTCTTCGCTGCCATTAATATATGCCCCTGGGTGCATTACTATATATTTAATTTTTAAAGCAGCGCACCTTTTAAATTCTTGGATTAAAGCAATCTTTGATAAATACTGTTTTTGTTTTTCCGGCGACGCTAAATTTATCAAGTAAGAAGTATGAGAAATTACCTCTTTTATCCCTGTCTCTTTTTTTGCCGATAAAAAATCATCAATTTCATCTTTCGCCAGCGGTTTTTCTTGCCAACCCATCGGATTTTTAGTAAAAATTTGCAGTGTATTACACCTTTGTTTTTTTGCCGTCCTAACCGCATTTCCTAATCCATTGGCAATTGAAAAATGCGCGCCGATAATTTTATTCATACTGCTTTTTATAATAATCTTTATATTCTCCCGATTTAATTTTTTTCCACCAATCAGAATTATTTTTATACCAGTTAATCGTTATTTTTAATCCTTCGTTAAAATTGACTCGCGGTTCCCAGCCAAACTCGTTTTTAATTTTAGAATAATCAATCGCGTATCGCAAATCGTGCCCTTTCCTGTCTTTGACATATTCAATCAACTCTTCGCTAAAATTCATCTCTGCTAAAATTTTTTCAGCAATTTCTAAATTGATTAACTCGTTCCCTCCGCCCAAGCAATATGTTTCCCCTATTTTGCCTTTCTGGATTATTAAATCAACTCCGGAGTTATGATCATCAACAAAAATCCAGTCGCGGATATTTTTTCCGTCTCCATACAGCGGAACTTTTTTGCCTTCAATCAAATTTGTGATGAATAAAGGAATTAACTTTTCAGGAAATTGATAAGGTCCATAATTATTTGAACAATTGGAAA
>JAGLJD010000171.1 GCA_023142625.1 Candidatus Parcubacteria bacterium
GCGATACTCATCGTTCGCTTGGAGTGAGTGATGATCACAAACTGTGACTGCTGTCTGAATTCCTGGACGATCATGTTGAAGCGTTCGTTGTTCGCTTCGTCAAGCGCCGCGTCAACCTCGTCTAAAACAACAAACGGCGACGGGTTGATAGATATAATCGCGCAGACTAAAGCGATTGAAGTGAGCGCTTTTTCACCTCCTGAAAGAATATTTATATCCTTTAATTTTTTTCCGGGCGGAGCCGCCTGAATCTCAATTTCAACTTTCTGCTCATTGCTGTCTTCGGTTTCATCTATTATAGTATTTTTAATAAGCTTTGTTTCTCCTCCGTCAAATAAAATTTTAAAATATTTATTAAACTTGCCGTTAATTTTCTCAAACGAATCATTAAATTTTACTTTTATTATTTTATCTAAATTTTCAATAATGCTTCTTAATTTTATGCCGGCTTTTTCGGAATCTTCACATTGGCTTGATAAAAAATTAAACCGTTCTTCCGTCTCTTCCAACTCTTTTATTGTTTCGGCGTCAATTCCGCCGATTAATTCCAACTGTTTTTTAAGTTTTTGAATTTTTTCTTTATCAAAAAATTCTTTAATTTTCTCTTTTTTAAGAATCTCTATTCCGCCAATTTCTTCTTTAATCTCGTCTTCTAAATTTTCTTTATTGGCTTCTATTTTCGCCATTCCGACCATTGCGGAACTTATTTCGCTGTTTATTTCGTTTATTTTTAATTGCTGCTTTTGCATCGCATTCTGCAATAAAAAAATCTCTTCTCTCTCTTCCTGTTCTTTGTGATTAAACAGATTAATTTCTGCTTCTAATTTTTCTATCTTTTTGTTAATCTTAATAATCTGGCTGTCTAATTTTTCTTTTTTATCATTATAGTCTTCTATTTTGCCGCTTTTATCAAGCGGCTTTTTTGTCGATTCTTTCATTTCATCGCTTATTTTTTGCAATTCTGACTTTAAATTATTATGATTATCGCTTGTTATCTTTGTTTGCGCGATATTGATTTCCTGCTTTATTTTTAATTTGCCTATTTTGCCTAAATATTCATTTTTCAATTCAACTAATTCCTCCTGTTTTTTTGTCAATACAAAAATTTTTTTTTCAAATCTATCCTGCCCGCTTTTATCATCTTCCTCTATTAGTCCTCTTAAATTATTTTTAACAACTAAAGCATTTTTCTTAATTTTTTTAATATCTTTAATATCTTTTGCCCTAATTATCAGTTCAATCAACTTTTCTTGCGACTTAATAATCGGCCGCAATAAATCTTTAAATTCTTTCGGCCGATTATTAAGGCTGCCAGCTGAAAATTTTTGAAGCTGGTCTTTGATTTTATTTAATTTGTCGTCAAATTCTAAATTTTTATTGCTGTATTTTTGCAATTCTTCTTTAATCTCAGTTTCTAAAACTTTATGCCGCGCACAATCCTGTGCCGCCTTCAAACACTGCTCTTTTATGCTGTTTCTGTTTTTTTCCAGCCATGCTAAATCAAATTTTCCGGCTTTT
>JAGLJD010000172.1 GCA_023142625.1 Candidatus Parcubacteria bacterium
ATTTAAAGCGACTTGCACCATATCGCTAATATTGCAATTTTTAGCCGCGCCATCAGTGCAATTAGCAGGAATTAACGGGCGTCCCAAGATATCATTTATCCATCCAGCGTTAACGCATAAAGGCGAACATAAAATAATAATAGCGCAAAACGCGAAAAATATTTTAATGTATGTTTTGTTCATTTCAAATTAAAAATTAGTTTATTTTTTTGATTTTATTTATAGTAAGTTCAAAAAGTTTTTTAATATCCACATCTTCCGCGCCGTAAATTTTTTTGAACATCTCGCTAAACTGCTCTTCTGCATAATTAAAATTTTTTATATTATGCCAACTTTCCGCCGTTAAGATTTGCATAGCGAACGGTTTAATTAAAGGATCTTTTTCCTGTTCTTTAATTAGAGATCGCAGAGCCGCGGGTTTTTTTGTTTTGTTTAAATATTTTACCACATTTTTTTCATCAGCCGCGAATATTAAAAAGTCCCAAGCTTCTTTTGCATACTCGCTTTTTTTAGACACGGTTTCTATCCAATAGTTGGCATAATTAATAGGGTGCGTTTTGTTTATTTGGATCATCGGGCTTATGGCAAAATTCAGTGTCGGCGATTTGCTTTTTATAATAGGGATATGATAGGAATAGCCGAAAAAAAACGCTAATTGTCCCTGCGCGAAAGCGTCAAGAGAGTTTGGCATATCATTATTCCATGTATAAATTTCTCTGCCCGGGGAAGCGAAATCAAGATAAAAATTTAGCGCTTCAAACGCCTGATCGCTATTTAAATCATTTAAGTCAGATCCGTTTTGCATCATCAATAAAGCGATAATGTCAAAAGCTCGCTCTACATTATTAAAAGTTCCCAGCGCCGCACCCGCTTGAATAACCTCTTTTTGTTCATCGTCTGTTATTATTAAAGCGCGCGTATTTTCAATAAATTCTTCCCAATCAGCGGGCGGATAAGGGATATTGGCTCTGTTTAGCAGATCGCGATTATGAAATAGAACTAGCGTATCAAGAGACAGCGGCAGCGCGTAAATTTTGCTTTTTCCTTCATCGTCTTTAAATATAACATCTGGATAAACAGCTTCCGCAAAACTGTTTTTTATGTCAATCAAGGAAGGGAGCGGAGTTTTTCTAAATTCTATCATCTGCTCTTTTTTGCGATCACAGCCGGGAATAGCGTTTTTATAATAAATATACGGCATCTCAATAGTATTTGGAATCGGCGACATTTGATGCTTATAGTTAAGTCCCCAAGTATTATGAATAGAAAAAATGTCAGGACCGCGATCTTCCGCCCATGCTTCCAAAAGAAGCCTTTCGTATTCTTCGTACCGAAGTTTTTTGTAATTGATTGTAATATTAGGATGCAAGTTTTGGTACGCCTGAATTAAATCTGAAAAATCGTCTGAACTGTCCCATGTCCGCCAATAGCTCAGAGTTATCGGCTTTAGCGCTTCTCTTGCTTCAGGAGATACGCATTTGCAGCGAAAACCGGAACTTGCTAGCAGAACTAAAATTAGCAATAAAATTTTTAGATGAATTTTTTTATTTTGCATTTTTTATTTGTTGATTCCATAGTCCGAAGTTGAGCGATAGCGAAACAAGGCTGTGGAACCTTTTTGCAAGGGTTTGTGAAATAATATGATTTGCATTCAGGATCCACAGCCCTATCGGGACTATGGAACCAACGATTTGCATTATCGTTTTGAATTATTTTTATTATACATTAAAAAAATAAAATTGCCAAAATTATTTTAAGTATTTTCCCGTCCAGCTTTTTTTGCATTGCATTATCGTTTTTAGATTTCCTTGAGCCACAATAAATCCTCCGTTGTCGCCGCCTTCCGGACCCAAATCAATAATCCAGTCTGCTTGCCTGATAACCTCTAAATTATGTTCAATGATTAAAACCGTGTTGCCTTTGTCGGTGATTTTTTTCAACACCGCGAGCAGTTTATTAATATCGTCAAAATGCAGCCCGGTTGTCGGTTCGTCCAAGATATACAGGCTGCTGCCAGTTGACCGCTTAGAGAGTTCCGTTGCTAATTTTATTCTTTGCGCCTCACCTCCGCTTAGCGTTGTCGCGGACTGCCCCAGCGGAAGATAGTCAAGCCCAACCTGATTTAGAACATCCAATTTTTCATAAATTATCGGAACATTTTTAAAAAATTTCGCCGCTTCCATTACGCTCATATCCAGTATATCGGCAATATTTTTTCCTTTATAATAGATTTCTAAAATTTTATCAGCATATCTTTTGCCGCCGCAAGCTTCGCATTTTATATAGACATCGGTTAAGAATTGCATCTCAATTTTTCTATATCCGTCGCCGCCGCAATATTGGCAGCGGCCGCCATCAACATTAAAGCTGAAAAAGCCAGGATCATATTTTTTTGCTTTGGATTCAGGCAGGTCGGCAAATAGATTTCTAATATAGTTAAAAATTCCCGTGTAGGTAACAGGATTAGACCTCGGAGTGCGTCCGATCGGAGACTGGTCTACGCTTATTATCTTATTGATGTTTTCCACCCCTTTTATCTCCTTGTGTTTTCCCGGCAGCGCTTTGGCGCGGTAAAATTTTTTTATTAAAGCTTTGGATAAAATGTCAATAACCAAGGTAGATTTGCCGCTTCCTGAAACACCTGTTACGCAAATGAGCTTGCTTAGCGGAAATTTAACGGCAATATTTTTTAGATTATGCTCGCTCGCTCCTATAACCTCTATAAATTTCGCCGCGGTTCTATTTTCGCCATTGTCATCTTTTTGTTTTTGGGGCTCAGTTTTATGCCGCAGATATTTGCCAGTTAAAGATTTTTTGTTTTTTAAAATTTCTTTCAAGGTTCCTTCCGCCATAACTTCGCCGCCGTAAATTCCAGCCCCGGGACCTATGTCAATAATATGATCTGCGGCTCTTATTATGTGTTCGTCATGTTCAACAACGATAATCGTATTTTGGAAGTCGCGAAGCTGCTTCAAGGTTTTAATAAGCTTGTCAATGTCGCGCGGATGAAGCCCAATTGACGGCTCGTCTAAAACATAGA
>JAGLJD010000173.1 GCA_023142625.1 Candidatus Parcubacteria bacterium
TACGACCTTGTTTTTAAAGACGGAAAAACTTTAAAAATAAGATGCGTCGCAAACGAGGAAGGAGAACGCAGGCATGCGGCGAAAATTTTAAAGCTGTTGTGGGAAAATGGATTTAACAAAGGCAGGTTTACGGTAGCGCGCCCTTTTGGCTATTATCCAAAATATAACGCTATGTTTTACGGCAATCTGCCCGGCGAAAATTTAACGCATATACTAAAAGAAAAAAATTTTCAGAGGATATTAGCAAGCATAGAGTTAAGCGCGCGGTGGTTAGCGAAGCTTCACAACCTTAATTTAAAGACAGCGAAAAAATTAAACAGACAGAATGACAGGGAGCAAATTACGGAATTAGCCAAAATTTTTTCCAGACTTAAAAAATATTATCCTGATTTGGCTAAAAAAGAATCTTTACTGATTAAAGAATATTTTAACTTGCAAGACAAGATAGACTGGAAAAATACTGTTTTAATTCACAACGATTTTTTTCCAGGCAACATTATTTCCCATCAAAACAAGATATCCGCGATTGATTTTGTGGAAAGCAGAATGGCAAATCCTTTAATAGATGTAGCGAGTTTGGCGGCCTATATGCAGTCTATTTTAAATCCGATATCAAGCCTTTCTTCCGAGCAATTAGAGCAGATAGAAAGCAAGTTTGTGCTGGCTTATTTTAAGGCGCGCGGATTAGCCATTTTTAGTTTTTCCGAGGAATTGATTGTTTTAAAATTCAGGGCATTTCTTTATATGCTTTTGCAATTCAGCAAGATTGGAATAGCAAGATTAAATTATGCTAAACAGTTGAAAGACAAAAAACTTGAAGATGAATATTATCGCTTTTGGCGCGGACGAATAACAGATTTAATCAAAGACGCTGATTTTGAAAAAAGCAAATTGAGCAAAAAAATTGATTTGCATTCGCACACTTTTTTGTCTGACGGATTTTTTTCTCCTAAAAAACTTGTCTCACAGATGAAAAGAAGAAAAATAAGCGTCGCGGCTTTAACCGACCATAATGGCATTAGCGGCAGCAAGGAGTTCAATAAAGAGGCAAATATTAATAAAATAGAGACGATTAACGGCGTTGAAATTTATGCTAAATTTAAGCATTTAGTTGTCCATATTCTGCTTTATAATTTTGATTTGAATAATAAAAAAATAATTAAGATGCTGGAAAATTCACAGAAAAACGAAGATTTGCGGATTAAAAAAATGATTAAAAAATTGCAAAAAGCGGGATTTGAAATTACTTGGAAACAACTAAAAGAGCAGATTGGATCCGTTTTTATTGATATCGGACACCTTACTTCTGTTGTTTTAAAAAATGAAAAAAATTTAAGAAAAATAAAAACAGAAGTTTTATCAGTTATTAAAAGCAGAAATGATTTTTGGCATCATTTTGAAAACCAGCATTATCACGAAAGAGATTCTGTTTTTGAGCCATTATCAACAATACCTATTAAAAAAGTTTTTAAGACAGCTAAGCAGATCGGCGCTATTTCTGTTTTGGCCCATCCTGGCGAGACATTCGGTTTTTTAAAAAAAAAGAAGCTGCTGGAATTTAAAAAAATGGGGCTGGACGGAATTGAAGCGTTCACGCGAAAAAATAGTTTGGAGCAGGAAAAATATTATTTGCGCTTGGCAAAAGAATTGAATTTAATAGTAACGGGCGGGACGGACTGGCATAGAATGAAAGACGATTTTCAGGGCGGCGAAAAATACACGATTCCTTATTATGTCTATCAGCAGCTTAAGTATTATCTGAATAGAATTTGATTTTTTTAAATTACAAAATTTTTTGTGAGAAGTTTCCCTTCTTGTCTTTGCGAGGAGCGAATGGAGCGATAGCGGAATGAGCGACGAAGCAATCCCATTACTG
>JAGLJD010000174.1 GCA_023142625.1 Candidatus Parcubacteria bacterium
TTCGCTACGCTTATTCGGCTCCTCGCAAAAACATCTTGGCTTAATGTTATTTTAGTATCTTGCGAAATGGGCGAAAGCTCGGTTTGCTTCTGCTTGTTTCTGCACATCCTGTTTCTTTTTCATTGCCGCTCCCTCATTGTTGGCGGCATCCATAAGCTCCATTGCTAATTTTTCGCGCATCGGCTTTCCTTTGCGAGCTTTAGCCGCGGTAAGCAGCCATCTGCTTGCCAGCTGAAATTTTCGCGCCCCTTTTACCATTATCGGCACTTGATAATTCGCTCCGCCGACTCTTTTGCCTTTAATTTCCATAACCGGGGTTACGTTTTTAAGCGCTTTTTCAAAAATATGCAAACCGTCATCTTTTGTTTTTTCGCCGATTATATCAAGAGAACCATAAAAAATATCGCGCGCGACATTTTTTTTGCCCCTTTCCATTATGTAATTTATAAATTTTGCCGCATTCGCGTTATTAAATTTTGGATCCGGCTTAATCTTTTTTTTAACAGCTTTTTTTCCTCTCATAATATTTAGTTTAAATAAAATTTGATTTATATTAAAAAATTACTTTTTCTCTTTCTTTGTTCCGTATAAGCTGCGGCTCTGCTTTCTTCCTTCAACCCCTTGCGTGTCAAGAACGCCGCGGACTACATGATATCGCACGCCGGGCAAATCCTTAACTTTGCCGCCGCGAATTAAAACAATAGAGTGTTCCTGCAAATTGTGCCCTATTCCCGGGATGTAAGCCGTCACTTCCATGCCGTTAGAAAGGCGCATTCTCGCGACTTTTCTTAAGGCGGAGTTAGGTTTTTTCGGCGTTACAGTCACTACTTTAAAACAGACCCCTCTTTTAAAAGGAGCTCCTTTTGGAATAGTTTTTGATCTCCGTTTTAAAGAATTAAAAACATTCTGCAATGCAGGCGTTTTTGATTTTTTAATAATCTTTTTCCGCCCAAGGCGGACTAATTGATTTACGGTAGGCATAAATTAAATTAAATAAGTTTTAAATAAATCAAAACAGAAAAACGAGGTAGACTTCACCTCAATTGATTATAATTAAAACATAGTTTTTAAATTGCGTCAATAGACTACTGGATTTTATCAAGGCAATATGATAATGTTATATCATAATAATTTAACCGCTGCATCTTATGCTACTGTTTTTAATAATCTATTTTTTAATCTTTGCGTTTATCGCGTATCGCAGCCTTGCGGCTGCCATAGCGGTAATTGTTGCTTTTTTGCCGTCCTATTTAATCCGTTTTCAAGTTTGGATTTTCCCGACTACGGTTTTAGAAGGGATGGTTTTAATAGTCTTTTTTATCTGGTTCGCGAAATTCGGCTGGAAAAAAATTGCCTGTCGTTTTAAAAATAAAAATTTTTTTCAGCCATATCCTTTTTACAAGCAAGTTATCTTGATAATCGCTGTTTCTTATTTTTCAATTTTTATCGCGCCAGACTTTTATAAAGCGGCAGGATTATGGCGCGCGTATTTTTTAGAGCCGATTTTTTTCTTTTTAATTTTTGTAAATGTTGTTAAAACTAAAAAAGATTTGCGGAAAATTTTTTTCAGTTTGGGAATTTCCGCCTTACTTATATCTCTATTTGCTGTCTATCAAAAAATAACAGGTAATTTTATTCCGCTTGAAATGTGGCGAGACGCAAGCGCGCGGCGCGTCACTTCGTTTTATACTTCGCCTAATGCGGTTGGTCTGTTTTTAGCGCCAATTATAATAATCTATTTTGCGTGGTTTTTTGATAATTTCAAAAAAGAGAAATTATTATTAAATTTTTATAAAATCTTAGTTTTACTGTTTTCTCTCGCAACTGTTGTTTTTACCGTTTCAGAAGGCGCTTGGCTCGGGCTATCAGCAGCCTTTGCGGTTTTTCTTTATCTGTCTTTGCGAGGAAATTTTATCTCCTGTCTTTGCGAGGAGCCGAACGAGCATAGCGAGAGAGAGCGACGAAGCAATCTCATTAATAAACAATTAAAGGTTTTTTCGCTCAGTAATGGGATTGCTTCGTCGGCTACCGCCTCCTCGCAAAGACAAAGCAACAAAATAAAAAAACTTTTCTGCAAAATAATTGTTATTATTATATTCTTATCAATAATCGCTTCGCTCTGTTTTTCTAATTTAATTAAAGATAAAATCCAGCCTGTTTTATCAGACGCGGCAAACCAAAACCGCTTTGTTCTTTGGCAGGAATCTTGGAATTTCTTAACGCAAAATCCTAAAAATTTTATTTTTGGCGCCGGAATATTCGGATTTCCGCAAATTCAAAAAAAGTTCCGCGATCCTTTAAAAATGGAACCACTGATCTATCCGCATAATATTTTCCTGAATTTTTGGATGGAAATCGGCTTAATCGGCATGCTCGCTTTTATCTGGCTGATTTTCAATTTTTTTATCAAAACAAAAAAAATATTAAAAAGCGGACAGCGAATGCTTGCAATTGGATTAATCTCTGCTATGATTAGCGTAATTGTCCACGGATTAGTGGATGTTCCTTATTTT
>JAGLJD010000175.1 GCA_023142625.1 Candidatus Parcubacteria bacterium
GCCGCTAATGAGAAAGCTGAGCATTTAGCGAAAAATGAATATTTTGCGCATACGGCGCCAAGCGGAAAAACTTTTATTGAATGGATAAAAGACGCTGGATATGATTATCTTTACGCAGGGGAGAATTTAGCTATGGATTTTATTACAGCCGAAGCCGTTATTGAGGCGTGGATGAACAGTGAAAGCCATAGAAAAAATATTTTAAGTTTAGATTATACGGATATAGCGATCGTGTCAAAAGAGGCAATATTTAAAAATCAGCCGACTATTATTACAGTTCAAATGTTTGGGAGACAGAAAAATATCGCGCCGCAATTAACAACGCTTAATTTTAATGATATAATAAAAAAAGACAGTGAAGAGAAAATTGCGGTTCTGCCAAATTGCTTGAATTATAAAAATGTCAACTTGCTTTATTTTCAAAAGAAGAACAATAGAATTGATAAAATAGTTTTAGCGGCTGTTGAAAATCGCGCGCCATACAAAGCAGCCAGCTTATTGATTGATCAGCCGCAGACTAACAGCGGCATTCAATATCCGAAGATAGCTGGCGAATACGCTCAACTGCAAGCCGCAAATACAGATTTTATAAATCAAAATATGTTACTCTGCTTAATTTCTATGGCTGTTTTGATTATTTCTATAATATGTATCCGCAAAGTTAATTATATTCCTGTTAGCCATAATACGCAAATTCATCATCATCTTAAAATATAACTTATGCCTTATGAATTAATTATAATTCCAATCATAGTTGTTATCTTGGCGCAGATATTAAAACTGGCAACCGATGGAATTAAATACAATTTAAATTTAATTAATATTTTTGGAAAATATGGAGGAATGCCGTCAGGGCATACTGCTTTTGTTTCGTCTATTGGAATCTTGATTTTTTTAAAAGAGGGGATTGACTCAACCTATTTTGCGATTTGGCTGATTTTTATGATAGTGGTAGCAAGAGACGCATTAGGCGCGCGGCAGGAAATTTCGCGTCATTCAAAAGTTATTAAAAAGATAGCGGAAAAGATAGATATAAATATTCCTATTTTAAACACAAGAGTAGGGCATAAGCCAAAAGAGGTTATCGGCGGAATGCTATTCGGAACGATTATCACGCTAGTTATAAAATTTTTTGTCGGATAATAAAATACCTGCTAGCGCAGGTATTTTGATTTGTTTAGATTGTGCTCAGTGTAGGTTTTTGAAAAGACGGTTTCTCCGTTCGGCTTTGATAAAAAATAATTGTAATCCGTGAATTGCGGATAGATAGCTGCGTTAATCGCGCGCAGTCCTGGATTACAGATCGGACCGGGAGGCAAGCCCGCGTTCAGATAAGTATTATAAGGCGAATCAATTAGAGTGTCTTCAAAGGAATATTGTTTTTTATTTTCGCCAAGAATATAACCGATAGTGGCGCAGGACTGCAGCGGCTGTCCATTTTTTATTCTGTCCCAAAAAATTCCCGAAACGATTTTCATATCTTCTTCGCCCCTAACCTCTTTTTCAATAATTGACGCCATCGTAATAATTTTATAAATCGTCTTTTTTTGTTCTGTAATATCAGTTCGCATTTTTTCAGTAAGTTTTTTGTCAAAATTATCCAGCATTTTTTTAATTATATCGTCCGCGTCCGCGTTTTTAAAAATTTTGTAAGTGTCTGGAAACAGATAGCCTTCCAAACTGATATTTGTTGGCGTGTTTTTAAAAAAATTGAATTTTTCCGTTAAATGTTCGTTGTTTTGCGCAGAAGCGATAAAGTCGTTTTTTAAAACAATATCATTATTATCTAAATAATTCGCAATTCCAGCAATATTCCACCCTTCAATGATTTTGATTTCCATTTCATTTTTTTGCTTAATTCCAGAAATTAAAATTGTTGACAATTCTTTAATACTTATAGGTTTTTTAAAATCGTATGTCCCTGCTTTTATTTTTCCTTCATTTTTTGACAACCATAAATAAATTTTTAAAATAAAATCACTGCTGATAATTTTTTGTTTTTTTAAATTAGCGCTTATCTCGTTAACCCCTTGGCCTTTAATTATCTCTATTGTTCGCGGCGTAAAATTTTTATAAGGAATAAAAACAGTGTAGGCAAAATAAGCCCAAGAGAGTATTATAATTGCCAAAATTGCAAAGATTATTTTTTTTATCATAAATTTATTCAGCCATTTTTAAAAATTCGTCTTCTCCTATAATCTTAACTTTCAGCGCTTTCGCTTCTTGATATTTTTTTCCAGGGTTTTCACCGATAAGAATATAATCAGTCTTGCCGCTTACAGAAGAAGAAATCGCTCCGCCCATTTTTCTTATTTTTTCTTTTGCTTCTTCTCTGGTTAAATTTCGCAAAGCGCCTGTTAAAACGAAAATTTTGCCTGCTAATTTTTGTTTTTTTAATTCTATTTGTGGCAAAACAATCTTAATGCCGATTTTATCTAATTTTTCCAACTCGCGCAAATTAACCAAATTATGAAAATAATCAAATAAACTTTTGCCGGATTTTTTTCCTATGCCTTCAATTTTTTCAAAATCGCTGATTTGAATTTTTTTAAAATAATTTATTGCCTTGGAAACTCTGATTGTTTCGTTAAAATCCGCTGCTGACAATTTTTTTGCAAGCAGTATAGCAGTCTCTTCGCCGACATATCTTATTCCCAAAGCAAAGAAAAATTTATCCGCCGCTATATTTTTTGAGTCTTTAACCGCTTCAATTAAATTTTCAGCGGATTTTTCCGCAAATCTTTCCAGTGGCGCTAAATCGCCTTTTGTTAAGTTAAAAAAATCAGAAAAAGCGCTAACCAAATTGTCGATTAGCAGCTGCTCAACGATTTTTTTGCCAAGCCCGTCAATATTAAATCCTTTTTTTGACACAAAATGAATCAGCTTTTCTTTTTCTTGCGCGTAGCATTTTTTATTTGAGCAGTATGTTGCCGCCTCGCCTTTTTTTCTATAAACAGGAGAATTGCAAACAGGGCAAAATTTCGGCATTATGAATTTTTTTTCATCGCTATTTCGCAAAGATATTATCGGTTCAATTATTTCAGGAATAATATCTCCGGCTTTTTGTATTATGACAGTATCTCCGATTCTAACATCTAATTTTTTAATTTCGTCTTCATTGTGCAAAGTAGCCCTGCTAACAGTAGACCCCGCAACTTTTACCGGGCGCAAATAAGCGACAGGGGTTAGCGCGCCTGTCCGTCCGACTTGAATAGCAATATTTTTTATAATAGTTGTCGCTTGTTCCGCAGGGAATTTAAAAGCGATTGCCCAGCGCGGAGCTTTTCCTGTATATCCGAGCAATTTTTGATATTTGCGGCTGTTTAATTTAATAACAATTCCGTCAATCCAATAATCCTGATTTTTGTTGTTGGTTTTCCAATATTTCCAGTAAGTTATAACGGCTTTTATGCCGCGGCATAATTTATAATGTCCGTCAACTTTAAGCCCTATATCTGTTAAAAATTTTAATTCATCAAATTGAGATTTTGGAAATTTTTTTTCTGTTTTTGCCAAATCATACAAAAAACAATCTAATTTTCGCGAGGCGGCTATTTTTGCGTCTAATTGCCTGATAGATCCTGCCGCGGCGTTTCGCGGATTAGCGAATTCGTTTAGACCTTGTTTTTTCCGTTTTTTATTTAATTTTTCAAACGCTTCATTGCCGATCCATATTTCTCCTTCAACTATTACAGAAATATTTTGGCGGAGGCGCAAAGGTATGCTTTGGATAGTTTTTATATTATGCGTTACATCTTCGCCTATTTTGCCGTCTCCGCGCGTCGTTGCTTGCGTAAAAGTTCCATTTTCATAAGTGAGCACAATATGCACGCCGTCAATTTTTAATTCGCATACATACTCCAGTTCATCTTTCTCTATCCCTTTTTTAGCAAGCATAGTTTTTAATTTTTGGTCAAAATCAGCCAATTCGTTTTCATCAAAAATATCGCTAAAAGACCACTGCCTAACTTGATGTTCAACTTTTTTAAATTTATCCAGCGGCTTGCCGCTCACTCTTTGTGTCGGGGAGTCAACTGCTATAAATTGAGGGTATGATTTTTCCAAATCAGCCAATTCTTTTTTTAAACTGTCCCAGACAGCATCGGAAATTTTTGGCTTGTCTAAAATATGATAAAAATAAGAATGATAATTAATCTCATTTTTTAATTTTTCTATCCTCTGCCTTACCTCTTGTTTGTTCATAAAACCTTCTAAAATTTAAATGTAATATTTTTATTGTAGCATAAGCGGTTAAAAATTCAACATCAAAAAAAGCGGTTTAATGCCGCTTTTTTCATTTTAATACTTTTTATTTTTGTATTTCAACTTTTATTCCCGGACCCATAGATGAACAGATCGTTATATTTTTAATATAGTCTCCTTTTGTCGCTGGAGATTTTGCTTTATTTAAAGCGTCTAAAAATGTTTGATAATTTTCAGCAAGATCTTTTTCGTTATTTGAAATTTTTCCTATTACCTGATGGATATTTCCAGTATCATCGTTTTTAAAAGCGATTTTCCCTTTTCGCAGTTCGCTAATCGTCTTTTTTAAATCCGTCGCGATTGTTTCGTTTTTCGGTGAAGGCATTAGTCCGCGCGGACCTAAAATTTTCGCTATTGGCGCTAATAATTTCATCATCTTGGGGGTTGCGACGGCAATTTCAAAATCTATCTTTTTTGTGTCCTTGATTTTTTTAATCAGTTCTTCTCCGCCCACTATTTCCGCTCCGGCGTCTTTTGCTTCTTTTTCTTGATCTGGCAAAACAAAAGCAGCGATTATTTTCTTTTTGCCTGAACTGTGCGGCAAGACAACGGTTGAGCGAATTTGCTGATCATTTTTTTTAGGATCAATTCCTAAGCGAAAATGAATTTCCACTGAAGCGTCAAATTTGACTTTAGAAGTTTTTTTCATTAATTTAATTGCTTCTTCTATCGGATAAGTTTTTGTTTTATCAAACTCTAATTTAACTTTTTCTTTTTTTTTCGTCATATTTTTTTCGTGGTGCGAGCGATGAATTAATTACGAATTACTAAATGCTAAGTCCAGTTGTCTTTGCGAGCGGAGTGCAACG
>JAGLJD010000176.1 GCA_023142625.1 Candidatus Parcubacteria bacterium
AATCAAATTATTTAAAATCCCCGGAAATAATAGACGCGTTTAAAAAAATAAAACGGGAAGATTTTTTATTGCCGGAAGATAAAGATAGCGCGGAAATTAATTCTCCATTATCAATCGGGTATGGACAGACAATTTCACAGCCGCTCACAGTCGCTTTTATGCTGGAAGCGCTTCAGTCCAAAGCAGGAGATAAAATTTTGGATATTGGAAGCGGTTCCGGCTGGACAGTTGCTTTGCTTTCGCAAATCGTTGGCAGGAGCGGAAAAGTATATGGGATAGAAAGGATATGGGAATTAAAGAAATTCGCGAAAAGCAATATTTTGAAATATAATTTTATTAAGAAAGGAATTGCTGAAATAATTCAAGGCGACGGATATAAAGGGTTGCCTGAATTCGCGCTGTTTGATAAAATCATAGCGGCCGCCACAGCCGAATCAGTCCCTGAAGATTTATTAAAGCAGTTGAAAATCAACGGACGGCTGGTTATGCCGATTGGGAAACAGCATGAATCTCAAGACATTATTGTTGTTGATAAAATTGGCAAAAATAATTTTAAAGAATTTAGGCATCCTGGATTTATATTCGTGCCGCTGGTAAAAAATAGAAAATTTTAATTTATGACGAACCGAACAAAATATAGAATTTTAGAGATTATTCCAGGGGCGATGGTTTGGATAACCTTAATAGGACTAATAGCATTATCATTTCTTAATCCTTTATGGGCGATCTATTTTATTATTGTTTTTGATGTATATTGGGTAATTAGGGTTTTTTATATGTTAATCCATTTAACGCATTCTTGGGTCAGGTTTCGTAAAGATGAAAAGATTGACTGGATGTCAAAATTAAGACAAGAAAAAAAAGGAGAATGGCAAAAAATTTATCATTTGTTAATCCTGCCTTTTTCTATTGAGTCTTTGGAAGTTTTACAGGCAACTTTTCGCGAAATAGTAAAAACTGATTATCCGATAGACAGATTTATCATTGTTTTATCAGGGGAGGGGCGAAATGATGAGAATTTTTACAAAAATGTTGAAGCGATAAACAGAGAATTTGGAGATAAATTTTTTAAATTTATAACAACTTTGCATCCTAAAGATCTGCCAGATGAGTTAGCCGGCAAAGGGGCGAACGCTAATTGGGCTGGACACATAGCCAAGAAATTTATTGATCAGCAAAAAATATCTTATGAAAATGTCATAGTTTCTAATTTTGACATTGACACTTGCCCGCATAAGCAATATTTTTCTTATTTAACTTTCTCTTTTTTAACAAATCCGAACAGCTGCCGAGCCAGTTATCAGCCGATAGCCGTTTATAATAATAATATTTGGGAGTCTCCTGCTTTAGTAAGAATCGTACATAATAGCACGACTTTTTGGCTTTTTACGGATTTAGCAAGACCAGAAAGACTGTTCACTTTTTCTTCGCATAGTATGAGTTTTAAAGCGCTGGTCGATGTCGGCTTTTGGGACAAAACAATCGTGACTGAAGATTCAAGAATTTGCTTGCAAGGGATAGTCCGCTATAACGGGGATTATAAAGTTATTCCTATGTATATTCCAGTATCTATGGACACGGCTTACGAAGGGACTTTTTGGGGAAGTATGAAAAATCAGTATAAGCAGATTCGCCGCTGGGCGTATGGAGTTGAAAATTTTCCCTATATGGTATGGAATATGTGGGGTAATAAAAAAATAAAATTTTTAAAAAAATTCCGTTATTTATGGAATCAGTTGGAAGGCGTTTATTCGTGGGCGACAGCCCCGATTCTAATTTTTATTTTAGGATGGCTGCCGCTTAAGATGTTAAGCGATGATGAAAAAACTTCTATTTTGGCGCAAAACGCCCCGATTATTTTAAAATATCTTATGACTGTCGCAATGATCGGCCTGTTAGTTTCCGCTATTTTAAGCATCACTATCCTGCCGGCGCGTCCGCGTGAGCATAAATTTTATAAATATATCATAATGTTTTTTCAATGGATTCTGTTTCCTTACTGTATGATTATTTTCGGATCCATTCCAGCCATTGACGCCCAGACAAGATTGATGCTGGGGAAATATATGGGGTTTAATGTGACTAAAAAGGGAGGGAAGGAAGATTAATTTGTGATCACTAAAAATCTTATTGATTTGAAAAGTAATTTTAAATTTGTCTTCTAAAAATATAAAAAGAAAAGATTTAGAGGAGAGAAAAAGGGGATTTGCGGAAATAATGGTTAATACAAAAATGAATTTGTTTTGGGGAGAGGATTT
>JAGLJD010000177.1 GCA_023142625.1 Candidatus Parcubacteria bacterium
ATAGTTAAATACAAAAGATGCGCTGATTTTTCCTCTAAATTTTTATACAGCTCTTTTCCTCCAAAAGTCTGATAAAGATTTTTAACAATGCTTTCAAAAACGATGCTTCTTTCCGCGCCAAAAATATCGCTCGCCTCTTTTCTGGCAATCAAATTTTTTCTTAATTCAAAAATTATATCTGAACAATTTTGATGTTCTAAAATAAAACTGTCTTTCTTGCCTTTTAATTTCTTAAACTTATTCTTATCATACTTTTCTAAAATACTCAGCGTCTTAGAATAATCTGCAAGCAAATGCAAAATTTCTTTTTCCTGCCCTTTTAATTGCTTTTTCTCTGTCTGCTTTTGCAAAAAAGAAATAGTTGTTTGCAATTCATTGAATTTATTGCGCGCTTCCAATAATCTTTTTTCATTTACAACATATCCTTGTAGTAAATAACTCTTTAAAATCTTAGTTGACCATTGCCTAAAATTAATTGCTCTTGCTGAATTTGTCCTATACCCGACAGCTAAAATAACATCTAAACTATAAAACGCCACCAGTTTATCAGAATTTGCAATGTGCAAAAAATGCACATTGCTTTTTTTATCAGCCTCTCCGTCCTTAAAAATTTTATTTATATGCTTTGTAATTACTGTTCTATCTTTTCCAAAAAGTTCAGCTATTTGATTTTGCCTAAGCCATACAGATTCATTTTTAAATCGCACTTTTAATTCAACCTCTTTTTTAGAAGTTTCATAAATTATTATTTCCCCTTTATTTAATTGGTTTTTTTGCATAAAATTTATTTTTTATATTAACTCTTCTGCTAAAATTAAAGTTTCTTCGCCATCGTCTATTTTTTTTGCTTGATCTGTTTTTGATTGAATATAAGAATATTTAATCTGCTTTTTAAGATCTTTTAATCCATCTTTTCCTAAACTAAGATTTCTAATATATCTTTCGTCATATCCTGAAAGCGCTTTTAATTCCACAGCAACAATAAACAGATCGTCTAAATAGTCTTTTTCTCCCTGAAACTTTTCTTTCAATTTTTCTATCTTATTTGCCAAATCCCTGTCCGATCTATCGCTTTTTAACTTTTTATTATTTATAAATAAATTTTCTTTTAAGCAATTAAAAATATCGTCAAAACTCTCGCTCACCTGAACAGAATTTTCTAAAGTGTCCGCCTCTAATAATTCTAACGCTTTTTTTCTTTCTAATATTTCTGCTTCATCTCTGCCGTTAGACATCTTGAAAATATAGTCCGTATCTTTTTTAGCGAAAATCAAAACTCCTGATTTTTGTTTTTTAACGGTTCTTTTTATTTTTGTCCTGAAAGGAATAACTTTTTCGCTTCTTGCTTTTTCTAAAATATCTTTGCTAATTTCAGAAAGCTGTTCCTGATATTTATTATCCCAAGATTCTTCTTCGTTTGCCGCTTGGCTTTTTTTGTATTCTTCTTTATAATATGATTCCAATTTTTCCTCGCTTGTCAAAACCCGCGTATCATTTCCAAGCAAAACATTTATCATGTCTATTTTCAATGTCGCTATTTCTTTAATTTTAATCTCTTTTTCTCCTGTTAAAGACGGGAAACAATTATAGATAAAAAGTTCGTCAAAAACTTTTTTATTAATTCTATTAATCCGTCCAATCCTCTGAATAACCCTTGTTGGATTATACGGAATGTCATAATTAATAACAATTCCTGCGCGATGCAGGTTAAATCCTTCTGAAATTGCGTCAGTCGCCACTAAAACATCGTAATCATTTTCTTGCTCATTTTTTTTGCATCCTGCGTCAAAATTAATTCTTATTATTTCTTTATTTTTAGCGGAAGCGTATTTTGAAGAATACCTAAAAACTTTAAAATCATCTTTTATTTTATTATAAATATGATCAGCCGTGTCGCTATATTCTGTAAAAATAATTATTTTTCTTTTTGGATTTTCCGCTATTTTTTCGTTTAACGCAATTTTAATTTTTTCTATTTTCGGATCTTTCTCAATAACATCAATATCCTCAAACCATTCTTTTTTAATATCTGACAAAAGTTTAATGTCTTTTTGTAAATATTTAATAAAATCTTCTTTTAAATCTTTTGCGTCTATATAATAATAGCCCTTTTCTTTTTTTAATTTTTCCAGATTTGCGTCAAATTCTTTTAATTCCTCGTTATTATCAGATGAATCATTTTGTAAATCTTCCGCCTCAACTAAATTTCCTTTCTTTAAAATAGGCACTTTTCCAATATCCAAATACCATTTTTCTATTATTCTCATTGACTTAACCATATTATCCAGCGTTGAGCCAAAAGCGTAAACGGAACTTTCAAATCT
>JAGLJD010000178.1 GCA_023142625.1 Candidatus Parcubacteria bacterium
TTTGCCCCCAAATGAATATATTATATCTATTTCTAAAGACGGGCGGCAAAAATGGGGAAAAACGATAAAAGTAGTTAGCGAAAAAGTAAATATAATTAAAAATATTATTCTGTTCAAAAAAAACGCTGCGCCAACATTAATCTATCAGGGACAGATTGAAAATTTTATTTATTCTCCTAATAATCAAAATTTAATTTTTCAACAAACTCAAAATAACGGCGATTTTAACTTTAAAATTTATAATGAATTAACAAATATTTTTTCTAACATAAAAATAAACGATAATAACCAGCTTATTGATTTTGTTTTTTCCAATAAAAATAAAAATCTTTTAATTAAAACTGGCGGTAAAAATTATATATATAATTTTGCTCTGCGAAAAATAATTGATTTGGAGCAAAAAATATCCAATATTAAAATAAAAAATTTGCTTTGGGATAGGCAGAGCGACTATATTATTTATTTTAATGATAACAAAAAAATTTATAGGTTTAATCTGTTGGATTACAAGTTGGATGAAATTTATATTTACGGTAAATCATCTGATTTTTTTGATTTTGATATTATTAATAATTCAATCTATCTTTTAACAGTCAAAAACGATAAAACTGTTTTAATAGAAATAGATCAAAATAATAAAAACAGACAAATAAAATTATTAGATCTATCTCAGCTTAACTTTAAATTTCAAGACAGCCCAGAATATTTTCTCGCGATTATGGATAAAAAATCTCAAAAATTAACAGTAATAAATACTGATACTAAAAAAATTATTATAAATGATAATGCGGCTAATATTGTATGGAGTAAAAAAATAGACGGTTATTACCGCCTTGCCTATAATAATGATTATGAAATATACATTTATGATTTTAAAGCCAACAAAAAAAATCTTATCGGAAGATATAGTGAGGAAGTCAAACAGATAGCGTGGTATGGAGATTTTAATCATCTATTGTTTCAGGTTGGGGAAACATTAAAAATTACCGATCTTGATTATAAAGAAAAAAATATCCAAATTTTAGCCGATAAAATAAAAATAAATAACTTCTCCTTAAATTTTAACAGCGGCAAAATTTATTTTAACGGCGAAACTGGAGGTCAAAAAGGATTATTTGAATTAGAAATATTTTGAAACTATAAAAATAATTTTAATTATTTTTATAGTTTCATCCCGTCGAATGACGGGGTAAATAAAACTTTTTAATAAAATTATTAATTAAATAAAACTAACTTTATTGCTTTATTGTAATTTTAAATAATTTAAAATTAATTTTTTCTTGAATTTTTAATAGCTAATTCTCTTGTTATTTTAGTAATATCGCGTTCTATTTTTTTTATTTTTACAATCAATTTAAATAGCAGGTAAAATAAAACTATAATAGAAATGTAAACCGCTAAATCCGCTCCTTTTTCTACGCCAAAAAATTTCGCTATAATATCTGTTTTTCTAAACCAAACCGTAGCGATTATAGTAACTGCCCAAAACGGCAGCCAAAGATAAAATTCTTTAACATCAATCTCTTTAGCTTTTAATTTGCTTCTAAGCCGCGATATCGCAAACAGCGAAAACAAAATTATAATAAATTGTATAAGCATAAAAAATTTTAATTACACAATAGGTCTATTTTAATGTTAAATAATTATTAACGGCAATAATTATATTTTGCAAATCGTCTAATGTTGTAATTTGCATAAATTTTTGGCGAAATTTTTTAATGTTTGGCATTCCTTTTGTATAATATGCCAAGTGTTTTCGCGCTTCAATAACTCCTTGCGCGCCTTTATATTTTTGGCATAATTTCAGGTGCCTTAATGCTATTTTAAACGCTAAATCTATATTTTTTGGCTTTTCTTTTTGCTCTTTAATTTCTTGAAATATCCATGGCTTGCCTAATGCTCCGCGCGCTATTCCAATTCCGTCTACTTCTGTTTTTCTTAATATCTCTTGCGCGTCAGCCAAGGAATTTATACCGCCATTTGCTAAAATTATTCCTGAAAAAATTTTTTTAACGCTTTTAATCTCGCCTGCATCTATTTTTCCCGAAAAACCTTGTTCATAGCTTCTGCCATGGATCATAATCGCCTCTATTGGCAATCTAATTATCTTTTTTACAAAATAACTTGCTGTTATTTTTTTTCCTTTAGAGCGAATTTTTATTGATACTGGCAAATTTGTGTTTGCGCAAACTGTTTTAATTATCTCTCCTGATAATTTTGGATCATCCATCAAAGCAGCGCCAGACCCTTCTTTAAAAATTTTTTTTGCCGGACAACCGAAATTTATATCAATTCCATCAGGTTTAATTTTTTTGGTTATAATTCTTGCCGCTTTTGCAAAATGCAGCGGATTTTTTCCAAACAGCTGAACTATGTAAGGGCTTTCAATTTTATTAAAACGGATTAATTCCAAAGTTTTTAATGGCTGAAAATACAGAGCCGACGCGCTTGCCATTTCACTATAACAGACATCCGCGCCAAACCTTTTGCAAATCTGGCGAAACGCCCTATCGGTAAATCCAGCCATCGGCGCCAGCGCTAAAATCGGCTTTTTAGTGTCCTGCCAAAAATTATTCA
>JAGLJD010000179.1 GCA_023142625.1 Candidatus Parcubacteria bacterium
AAGCGAGTTAAGTCAAGGCTCTTGTCAGTTGTCCTTAAACTAACCTTGATATTATCTTCGTACTCTTTAAATATCATCGCGAATTTAGACCCTTTTAAATTATTAAAAAAATCTATAGTCTTATCAATATCGCCAGAACATCCGCCTTCTTCCGCTGACTTTATTATTTCTTTAGTTATTACGGTATAAGCCAAATTATGCTTGTTATTATATTGCAGCGCGGAAAAAATTCTGCCGGAAAATTTTAAAGTTTGCGCGGCGCAATTTTTATGATACTGGCGATGGTTGAATTTCTGTAGATTCGCCCCCTTATCCAAAAGATACGCTACAATATTAAAAGAATTAACAGTTGTATTCTTGTTCGCAAAATTATTGGTGTCGGTTAAAATGCCAAGAAGCAGAGCCGTTGCAGTATTTTTATCAATCTGAAATCCGACAAAATTAAAAAATTGGGCTAATATTTCAGTAGTTGACGCGGCTAAATTTTCAACTAAATTAATATTTCCAAAATATTCATTAGAGGGATGATGATCAATATTGATAACTATTTTTTCCTTTAATAACTCTTCAATTCTTTCCAACCCAACCCGTTTCAAGTCTCCCGCGTCAAGGGAAATTAACAGATCAACATCTTTCCAATTAACATTTTTCTCAATATTAAAATTTAAAAATGGCAAAGAATAATCATTTTTAATTCCGCCGTCAATAAAAATTTGATTCTTTTTTCCGCAATACTCTAAATATTTAGACATTGCAAAAACAGACCCAAGCGCGTCGCCGTCAGGATTTTGATGCGTAGTAATGACAATATTTTTAGCGCTGTTGATCGCGCTAGTTATTTTTTTATATAATATTTCTTGACTTTCCATATTTTATTGTTCCTCATCATCAGAGATGACAAACTTTATCGCCGGAACAAATTTTATTCTAACCTTTCTATTTAAAGAATGCTGCAGCCGCTTTGATTGCCTGACTAAAAGTTTAAAAACTTTTCCTTTAAAATAAGACGGCAAAATGCTCACATAAACTATCGCTGATTTCAGATCGCTTTCAGATTCAACTCTTATAATAGTCACTAAGCATCCTTTCGGCAGATCCACCTCATTTAAAATTATATTATTTAATTCATCCCTGATTAAATCATTTATTTGTAAAATTCTATTTTGCATAGGTTAAATGTTAAAAAAATTTCAACTTTCTACTTTTTACTTTTCAGCCAAAGGCTGACCATCCTCTATTTGGCAACTCTACTCCTTTTCCTCCTGATAAACAACCAGTTTATCCCCTTTTTCAATCGCTGTTTTTCCTTGAAGCAGAATTCCGCACTCGCTGTCTTTTTCAACAGAAAGGACATCCTGCTTTCCTGACTGCAACCCGGCTAAATCGCCTTCGCCGACTTTTTCCTTGTTGCGGAAAATTTCTATTTTAGCGCCTTTTTTGACAGTTCCGTCTAAGACTTTTCCGCCGATAATTGACTTTCCTTTTTCTGTCCTAAAAACCTCTAAAATTAAAATTCGCCCTATCTCTTTTTTTACAACTTTCGCTTTTGTCATCGCTTTTATAGCTTCCTGCGCCAAATTTAATAAATCATATATTATCGTATAAACTTTTATTTTTACATTTTTTTCTTTGGCGAAAATTTCAACAGTTTGCGGCGCTTTAACATTAAACCCGATCAGCATTGTTTTGTCGCTCTCTTTTTGGTTGTTAATAATCGTTTCCGCCTGCATAATATCCGCTTCGGTAATATTTCCCAATCCGCGATTGATAATTTTTATCTTAATATCGCCAACTTCAATTTTTTCCAAACTCTCACTGATAACTTCTGTTGAACCGAGCACATCGGCTTTTAAAACAATATTCAAAAATTGAATATCGCTGCTTTCTTCCCCCTCGCTCTCCCTGACCGCAAACTGCTCTTTTCCCGCGCCTGCCATTCTTATTTTTTTAATTTTTCCTTTTTCTGTTTTTTCAGCAGCCGCTTCCATAACATCCCCTACTTGCGCTAAATTCTTAAATCCTGAAATCTTCACAGGCGCTGACGGAGCGGCTTGGTCTATCTCTTTCCCTGCGCAATTTTTCATAAATCTTATCTTGCCGAAAAATTGCTTGTTGATATTTATAAAATCGCCTTTTTTCAATGTTCCTTTCTGAATCAAAACCGTTGCCACAGGTCCTTCTCCTTTGTCAATATGAGATTCAATAATAGTTCCGACAGCTTCGCCGCCATAGCCGACCATCCTTTTCTCTTTGTCTAAATCTACCAACAGCAGCAGCACATCCAATAATTCGCTCACGCCT
>JAGLJD010000018.1 GCA_023142625.1 Candidatus Parcubacteria bacterium
TAGAAAAATAAAACAAGAAAATTAAGATAGGGTTAAATTGTGTATCAGCCCAAAAATGCGTGAAATATAATTTATTTATTATGAAAATTGAAATAAAAAAATTTGGCGAGGTATTAATTTCCCGACCAGCGGGAAGGGAAGCGTATTTAGCTGCCTCAGCGTATTTATTAAAAGATGTAGATAAAAATGAATTAATAGAAATAGATTTCTCAGGTGTCAAAGTGTTGGCTCCTTCATGGGCAGACGAAGTAGTTACTAAAATAGCTGAAGATTTTAAAAATATAAAATTACTCAACACAGAGAATTCTAGCGTGCAGGCGACTCTGAAAACTTTGCGTGATTATTCCGGGTTGAAAGTGTAACGGAACCAGTTAAAAGTTTATAAAGTATAAAGTTTAATTATAATATTTTTTTAAAAATAAAAAGCATGAAAAAAGAATCCTTACAAACTACAACAGTAAAAACACTTTTAGCGGTTTTGTTGTTTGTGGGGATAGGGACGATTATTATTGGCTGGGGATATATTATTGGGGAGTATTCTAAAAATAAAACAAATAATCAAATAGTAAAACCAGTTAATCAAGAAATAGAAAACTATTATGATGTTTTAGAAAAGAAATGCGCTGATAATTGTTGCATGTCTTCTTTAAAAACAATGAGAGCGAATAATTATAAAGAAGCTGATAAAAACGGAAAGTGTTCAGAAGGGTATTCTATGGATATGATGAAATGTGTAACTTCTTATCAGTGGTGTGTGCCGATAAAAGAGGTTGAGTGGGAAAGTTGCGACGAAGACAATGATTGTGAAGCTCGTTTTTCGCATTGTGATTGTCAGTACTATTGCGTAAATAAAAATATAGAGACAATTGATTGCGCGGTTGATTGCGATGAAACTGGACCAGAAATTTTTAAATGTGTTTGCGAGAATAATAAATGCGTTGATAAAAAATCTGACACTTCCGACTGGCAGACTTATCGGAATGAGGAGTTTGGGTTTGAGGTGAAGTATCCAGAAGATTGGATTATAGAGAAAGGTGCTGGCAATGTTGTTAGAATATCAGATTCAGACGATTTAATATCAGGCATAGGCGAAGGAGGACAAGGATTTTCAAGTTCTATTCTTAAAATAATTAAAGATAAAAATGAAAACCCTGTATTGTTGAATGACATAATTAAAGTATTAAACAAGTTGCCACAGGATAAATGTAAATTAAATATAGAAAGGACAAAAATAGGAAATTATCCAGCTATTAAATATGTCGATTGTTTTATGGGAAGTCCAAGAGCTATAGAATGGGTTGTTGATAAATATGCCTATAAAATTCAGATTTTCAATCAAGATCAGACTGTCAATCAAATCCTCTCCACGTTTAAATTCATAGAATAAATTTGCCATTGACAAAAAATTAAATATAATATATACTTTGAATATGCAAGGTAAAAATAAAGCATTGTTTAGATATTTAGATAAGGAAATTGCTGGTATTATTAAAAAAAAGCAATCTTGTCTTATCTTGGGTCCCAGGCAAGTTGGCAAAACCACCTTGGTTGATTTTTGTCTGCAAAAAGAAAAAAATGTAATAAAGTTTCCTTTGCAAAATCCTGGTGTTAGAATAAGTTTGGAATCTGACCCGGAATTGCTCATTAGAACCATAGAAGCGGAAAAAATAAAGCCCGTCGTGTTTATTGACGAAGCCCAGAAAGTTCCCGAAGTTTTTGACGCGGCGCAATATTTGATTGACAATAAAAAAGCGCGACTTATACTAACAGGTTCTTCGGCAAGAAAATTAAGAAAAGCGGGCGTTAATTTGCTTCCCGGGAGAGTAAAGCATTTTTATTTAGATCCTCTCTTGTGGGGAGAATTGGGGCTGATTAAAGAAAACTATCTTGATTTTCTAAAAATAAAAAATATTAATAAAAATAAAAGTTATTCTTTTGAAGAATTTTTGGTTTACGGTTCTCTTCCGCAAATAGTTACTGCGTCTAAGGGCGAGAGAAAAAGTTTGCTGCGATCGTATTCAGAAATTTATTTAGAAGAGGAAATCAGAGCAGAAGCTTTAAGCAGGAAAATCGGAGCCTTTTCCAGATTTTTAGAATTGGCGGCTTTGGAATCCGGAACTTCTCCTAATTTTTCAAGATTATCCCAACAGTCCGGAGTAAGCCAGCCAGCCATTAAAGAGTTTTATAATATTTTAGATGATACTTTGGTTGTTGAGCGCGTGGACCCGTTTCTGAGAAACGCTCGCAACAGAATTATGTCTTCATCCCGTTATTATTTTTTTGATTTAGGAGTTAGAAACGCTTTGGCGAGATTGCCATTAGAAAAGGGAACTATAAATGCCCAAAAAGGAATTCTCTTTGAGCATGCTGTTGTGCTGGAAATTATCAGAAGAGTAAAGGCTCTAAATAAAAATTATAAAATAAATTACTGGCGCACTCGAGCTGGAGCAGAGGTTGATTGCATTATAGATACGGGTAGCAAGGTTATTCCAATAGAAATTAAAGCGTCCAAAAATGTTTCTCTGAGTAAAATTAAGGGCTTAAAAAGTTTTTTAAGCGATTATAAAAATGTAGCTAAGCAGGGATATGTAATTACAATGGGAGAGAGAAAAGAAAAAATAGCTGATAACATAACAACAATACCTTGGTTTTGTTTATAAATTAAAGGCAGTATTTTTTTGTTTATATTTTTATTTTTTTTAAACCAAACCTATGCTAAGCCAAATTCAAAATTTAAATCAAAATTCAGGGAAAAACAAAACTTTAAATTTGCAAATATGGAAATTGCAGCAGAAATTTATTATTTGATAAGTCTAAATGAAAGTTTTAAAAAATTATGGAGAAAAATAAAATTATAAATATAAAAATAAACGGACAAGAAATTAAAGCGAAGGAGGGGGAGACTATTTTAGAAGCGGCTTATAGGTTTGGAATTGAAATTCCGAGTTTATGCTTTCATCCGGACACGCCGGTAAAAGCGAACTGCCGCGTTTGCGTGGTTGAAATCAAAGGCATGGAAGATTTGCCGACTGCCTGCTCAACTAAAGTCTGCGAAGGAATGGAAATAAAAACAGAATCCGTGAAAGTGAAAGCGGCGCGCAAGATGAATTTAGAGCTTATTTTTGCAGAGCATATTGAAAAATGCCCGACCTGTCCGCTAAAATCAACTTGTAAGTTATTGGCATACGCGCGGAAATACAGATTAAAAATAAATCGTTTTAAAGATAGAAAAAGCAAAAGAAAAACTTATAAATTTGCCAATGCCGTGGAAATAGACGGCACCCAGTGCATTGATTGCCGAAATTGTATTGATGTCTGCGCGCAGCAAGGAGTTAATTTTTTAACCCTAAAAAACAGAGGGTCTGATATAGAAATTGTTCCAGTTAATGATGGAAAACACGATTGCGTTTATTGCGGACAGTGCGCTGTCCATTGCCCAGTCGCTTCCGCGCAAGAACAGTTGCATTTTCAAGAAGTTGAAAAAATTTTAAAAGACAAAAAGGATAAAATTATCGTCGCGCAGATCGCGCCGTCTATCCGATCATCAATTGGCGAGATTTTTAATCTGCCTTATGGTAAAATCGTCACAGGGCAGTTAGTCGCTTCGCTGCGCGCCTTATGTTTTGATTATGTTTTTGATGTTAACTTTGGCGCGGACATGACAACAATCATAGAAGCAGAAGAATTGATAGAAAGGTTAAAAAATTCAAAATCAGTTTTGCCGTTAATGACTTCTTGCTGCCCAGCATGGGTGCGGTTTGTGGAATTTTATTATCCGGAATTTATTCCGAATTTAACAACGGCGCGATCGCCGCATATTCATTCAGCTGGAATAATAAAAACTTATTGGGCGGAAAAAGCAGAGATAGATATTAAAGATGTTGTTGTTGTTTCTATTATGCCATGCACTGCTAAAAAGTTTGAAGCGCAAAGGAAAGAGCTGAGAATAAAAAATAGAAATTTAGTAGATTTTGTTTTAACAACTCGCGAACTTGGCTTTCTTTTAGAAAGAAAACGGATAAATTTAGCGAAAATAGAACCGCAAAAAGCCGATAATCCGCTTGGCGAGCATTCAGGCGCTGCGGCGATTTACGGAGCGAGCGGAGGCGTGATGGAGTCCGCGTTAAGGACGACCTGCGATTTACTGAATAAAAAAGAGTTCGGCTGCATAGATTTTGCAGCCGTGAGGGGAGCGGAAGGAATTAAAAAAGCAAATGTTAAAATTGGAGATAGAATTTTAAAAATCGCTGTCGCGAACGGACTGGGAAACGCTAAAAAATTATTAGAAGAATTAAAGAAAAATCCGAAAGCGTTTGATTATATGGAAGCAATGGCGTGTCCTGGCGGATGCATCGGCGGAGGAGGGCAGCCGATTCCGACAACGCCGAAACAGAGAGCGGAAAGAGCGAAAGCCTTATATCAAATTGACAGAAGCAAGAAAATTCGCATGGCGCATAAAAATCCGCAAGTTAAAAAAGCGATGGACTGGCTTGATAAAAATGAAAAATTAAAGCATCAAATTTTACACACGCGCTACAAAAAAGTTAAAAAGCCAGAAGCGTTAAAAAAGTAAAAATGAAAAATGAAAAACAACAATTAAAAAATAAAAATTATAACTTTAATCAAAAAGGGTTTACTTTTATTGAAGTTTTTGTGTCTATCGCAATCGCAGCGATGATGATTTCAGCCGCGACCTCTTTTATTATTTATGGGAGCAGGGCTAATCTGTTCGGTTCTGATCAGGATACGGCTGTCAGGAACGCGAGGAAAGCCGGAGCTGAAATAGTAAAAGAGATTCGCGAGGCCGCGCAAGGGGACAACGGAGACTATTTATTAGACTTAGTTGAAGAACAAAGTTTTAGTTTTTACAGCAATATTGACGATGACGATTATATAGAAAAAATAAGATATTTTTTAGAGGATCATATTTTAAAAAAAGAGGTTGTTAATCCGTCTGGGGATCCATTGGAATATTCAGCCGCTAGCACGACTACATCAACAGTGGCGCTGCATATCAATAATCAGACAGAGGCGATTTTTACATATTATGATACTGACAATAATTTGATCAGCGATCCGACAAGCAATAAAAGCGCTGTCAGGTTGATTCATATTTCTTTAAAAGTCAATGTTAATCCAAATATAGCTCCGCAGGATTATTATGTGCAGATGGAAGCGAATATTAGGAATTTGAAGGATAATTTGTAGAAAAAATATTATGGAAAATATAGAAAAAGAAAATGCAATGAGTTTTATTCGGCACAGCAAAGCAGAATAATTTTATATTAAAATTTGTTTTATGCGAAATTTTTTTAAAAATCAATCTGGGACTATGCTGATTGCGCTGATTTTAATTGTCGCTGTTTTTATCGCGATGGCTGGCGGACTGGCAAATTTAGGAGTTTACAGAAATCGTCTTTATAGGATGCAGAATGCGGAAATTCAAGCGATGCATATTGCTGAAGCAGGAGTTAATTATTATCGCTGGCATTTGGCGCACGAACAGGAAGATTTTTTTGACGGAACCGGCGTTGACCCAGACGCTATTTTACCGAATGGTCCTTATGAACATCCATACATTTCTCCGTCAGGAGAGTTAACCGGAAATTTTAGCTTGGAAATAACTCCGCCGCCAGAAGGATCTACTATCGCCACCATTAAATCAACTGGCTGGACAGACGATTATCCTAATCTAAAAAGAACAGTGGAAGTGAGATACGGAATCCCTTCTTTGGCGCATTATTCTTTTTTAACAAATACAGATGTCTGGTTCGGCGATTCTGAAACTGTGAGCGGAGAACTTCATTCTAATGGCGGCATAAGGATGGACGGAAGCAATGATTCATTAGTGTCTTCCGCGAGAAGTATTTATATTTGCTCATCAGACCATGAATGCGATATTGGAAATTGTTCCAGTCCATGTTCTTGGATTGGCGGACAATGCGAATGTCCAGGCATTTGGGGTTCGGGGATTAATTCGCCTTTATGGAGTTTTCCTGTTCCGACAGTTGATTTTAATGTTATTACGATGGATATAGCGCAGATAAAAGCTGACGCGCAATCAGATGGGATATATTTAGCTTCTTCGGGCGGAGGTAAAAACGGCTATCATATTATATTTCAAGCAGACGGAACTATTGATGTTTATATAGTTAATGATTTAGATCCTGCGATTAAGCAGTATAATGATGATTGGACAGATTATGTTGATACTATTCAAGAAAAGATAACGGATGAAATTTATGATAATAATTATTCAATACCAGTTAACGGGCTTATTTATATTGAAGATGATATTTGGGTAGAAGGAACTGTGAATGGGCGCGCCACTTTAGTCGCTGCTGCATTGCCTGATAATCCGAATAAAAGAAAAACCATTCATATTAACGGCAATATAAATTATTTAGCGCGCGACGGAAGCCATATTTTAGGGCTTGTCGGTCAGAAGCATATCAAGGTTCCGCGGCACGCTCCGACCGATTTAACTATAGACGCTATTTTGTTGGCGCAAAATGGGCGTGTTTTCAGAAATTTATACGATTCTATCTTGATAAAAAATAGCATTACAGTTTATGGCGGAATTATCACAAATCAAATCTGGACATGGACATGGGTAGACGCCACAGGCACGATAGACGGGTATAATGCCACGCATTCAATCTATGATTCTCAAACCACTTTTGCGCCGCCGCCTTCTTTTCCAACAACAGGAGAATACACTTTTATATCATGGGAGGAGAAATAGCGCGCTGTTAATTTATAGTGAAATGTATTATAATAGTAATTAGTAACTAGTAATTGATTTAATTATGTTAAATTTTTTTTCGCGTTATTCCGTAGGAATAGACATTATAGATTCCGCGATAAAAGGGGTTTGCCTTAAAAAAAGAGGAAAAGTTATTAGCTTGGAAGATTATCAAGAAGTTTTTTTAAGTCCCGATATTATAATAGGCGGAGAAATTAAAAATCAGGAAAAATTTATTAAATCGCTTTCAACGCTATTTAAAAAGATTCATCGGAACAGTAAAAGAAACAGAATCATTATAAGTTCTATTCCAGAATCAAAAATTTTTATCAGGTTAATTAAAGCTGTCGATATTGGATTATTAAAATCGCAAAAAAGCGATAAATTTTTTCAA
>JAGLJD010000180.1 GCA_023142625.1 Candidatus Parcubacteria bacterium
AACCAGTATCTATTATTGATAAAATTAGAAATTTATCGCTTTTATTTTTTATTGATTTTAAATTTATATCAATAGAGCCTCGGTTAGTATATTTAATAGCGTTATCTAACAAGTTTGTTAAAACCTCTTTTATTTTAATTTCATCTATTTTAACCGCGGGAACATTTTGTCCGCATTCAAATTTTAAGTTTAATTTTTTTTCTTGAATAGCTGGCTGAAATTCAGCAATTGTCTGTTTAATTAGATTTTCCAGCTTCGTTTTTTTAAATTTAAAAATAATTTTACTGCTTTCAATTCGTGTTACATCCAATAAATCGTCAACTAAATTAATCATTTGCTGGTTGCTTTCGTAAACTTGTTTTAGCGGAGAGGTAAGTTTTTTATTTACTGTTCCATAAGTTTCATCTAAAATTAAAGATAAGTATCCCTTAATTATAGACAAAGGGGTTCTTAATTGATGAGAAGCTATAGATATAAATTCTGATTTAGCCTTGTCAAATTTTCTTAGCCGCTTGTTGATTTTTCGCAGGCGATTTGTAGCCCTTTTGACTTCTATCTGCATAGTTTTGTTAAATTTTTGCGTTTGTTCGTAAAGCAGCGCGTTTTCAATAGCTACGGCTGATTGGCTTGCTATAATTTTTAAAATCCCTATATCCTGCTTATTGTAATTTTTATAGCCGCTTTTTTTGCCTATTATTAAAACGCCGATTATTTTTTTTCTGACAATCAATGGCAGGATTATTTCCATTTTATTTTTTTTCATTTCATCCATTGTTTTTAACAGTCCCATTTTTATTTTTTTATCAGATAAGCTGTTAATTATTGTTTTTAATTCTGATAAAATAATCGGCTGGCAAATTTTGGAAAAGTATCGCAGCAGTGATCTGTTTTTTATTAAATTCAAGATATTTTTTTTATGAAATCCGACAGATGCCATAGGATTGAATTCATTATCGCCTACATTAATTAGCCATAGGCTTATTTTTTTTAATCGCATAGCGTTTCGGCTTGAGCAAATAATCAAGTCAAGAAGCTGTTCGGTGTTTAAAACTTTTGGAATTTTTTGAATCAGATCATTCAAGATTTTTTCCTTGCTATGGAGCTGCGAGAAAAAATATTTATTTAATATTTTTTGAAAAAATGTTTTTACATAAACAAAAAACGCTATAGTGATAAATAAGCTAATAACAGAATTAAAAAGAACGATATGATTTATATTAAAATAAAAAATATGGCTGAGAAACAGGATAGATGACAGAAAAATAATCAGAGAGGAAAAAATGGACAATAATAACGCGGATAACTTTCTAATTGTAGTAATATTTATTAAGTATTTCATATCTGCATATTACAATAATATAATATTTTTAACAAGAAATAATATTATATTTTGTTGTGGATAACTTTTAATTGACATTCATTTAAAGTGGGTTATAATGGATATCAAGTGGCAGAATGTGGATAAAGGTGGAGATGAGTATTTAATAACCATAGTTATGTTTATCGGTGAATATCAGCATAATATAGACGAAA
>JAGLJD010000181.1 GCA_023142625.1 Candidatus Parcubacteria bacterium
TTATTGTTTTAAATTCAGGACAGGTTGTTTTTGACGGCGAATCAAAAAACATTTTTAATAATCCGGAGCTGATGAAAGAGAACAGTTTGAGTGTGCCTTTATCAGTAAGATTATCGAAAGATTGTTCGCGAAAATAAATTTACGCGGGAACAGGTTTTAAACCTGTCCGTTTAAAAACGGAAAAATATATGAAATTGTTTAGTTCCAGGCAAAAGATAATGCTTATTTTGATGTCAGCTTTTTATGCCATAAGCACGGATAATCCCCGTTTAATGGGCGGTTATTTTATTTTCATGATTGTTTTATTTTTAAGCGCGGGAATTAAAGGTAGAAAAAAGCAGATTTGGTTAGCCGCGATTATCTTAACATTGTGGGGTACGATTTTCTCACAAAGCCTTTTTTACGCGAAAATGCCGAGAACTATCTTGTTTTCCTTAATAAGTAAAGACACCCCGTTTGTCGGAGCCTTTACAGGGGGGCTTAATTTTTATAAAGAAGGAATAGAGTATGGTTTTATTCAGGCAATGCGGTTTGGAATTACACTTACCTGCGGCCTGCTTGTATGTTTTACAACAGAGTCAAAAGACATATTGCGCGCGGCAATAAGGTTGAAGGTGCCGTATAGTTTGAGTTTTATGGTGTCAATAGGACTGCGTTTTATTCCGCTTATTGTGTCCGAGACAAAAACAGTTATTTCAGCTCAGCGAATGAGAGGGTTTTTCCCCATGCGCTCAGGTTTAATAAAACCCATAAAAACCGCCCGTATTGTTCTTTTACCCATACTGGTGAATTCAATCCGCAGGTCGTCAATGCTTTCGCTTTCGGTGGAAAGCAGGCATTTTGGACGGAAGCAGGCGTTTTATTTGCCGCGTGAAAAAAAAGAAAATATTTTTATAAATATAGCGCTTTTTTGTTTGGGTTTAGTGATCATTTCAATGGGAATTATTAAGGCGCTTTATTTTCTTTATTTAAGCAACTTTTTTTACTTGTCGCAATTACGCGTTTTTTATTTTCTCGCGGAGAAATATATATGAAAAAAAGAAAAATTATTTTTATTTTATTACTTTTTCTGGCAGCGGCCAGATTTGTGTTTTTCCATTTTTACAGGGTGAGTCCGTTTGAGATCGCAGAGGATAACGGGCTTTATTCGTATTTTTTCAATAAAAAAATTTCTTTAAGTGATAGATTAATTTTTAAAACAGAATCAAAGATTGATTTCCTTGAGCTGCATTTTTCTAATAATCGCGTAATGCGTTACGCGCGCCCGGAATATGACAAGAATCTTTCTTTCCTTTCTGAGTGGAAGGATGTCGCGGGGCGCACAAGGGTTTCGCCGATTGTTCGAGTTAAATCTTTTTTCACCGGTGATGGAATCATTAATTTAGGAAAGGATTATTGCCGTTACGCGGGAACTATCAGCAGGAACACTATTTTAGAAAGAATAGTGAGTGACGTTTCTCTTGATGAGATTTTTTTGACGAATTTTACAATTCACAAACAGGCAGGGCAGGCATCTTCTTTCCTGGAAAAAACAGGTGAGTTTCCGTTGAGAAAAATAGATACCCCCGCAACAATTGAAGATTCCCATGTGCAGATATGGGAGCGTGTCTGCCCTTCGTTGGATGGTAAATTTTTCGCGGTATCGTCTTACGACGGCTACGTATATTTTTTAGACAGTAAAGACGGGCGGATGCTTTGGCATTATCATGTCCCTGACGGCAAGCTAACGTCTATTGTTATCAGCGATAACGGAAAATATGTCTTTGCCGGAGAACAAA
>JAGLJD010000182.1 GCA_023142625.1 Candidatus Parcubacteria bacterium
CAAATTTATCTTCTGGTTCGTTGATAATTGAATTAGGACTATTTTTAACTATTTCATATAGCCGCGGCAAAAGCGACTTGAATTCAAATTTAGAGAAAATTTTTGCCGCTTTCTCCGCGTTAAAATTTTTAAACTCTGTTTTTCTTAAATCAAAACCGATTTTAATATCCGTGATTATCGTTGCTAATTTTTTGCTTAAATAAACATCGTCTTTGTGCTTAATCAGCAATTCGCGCGCCCGTTTTTTTATTTTTTCGGAATCAATGTTTTTATAAACGCCGTCTAAAGTTTTAAAATTTTGCAGCAAACTTACCGCTGTTTTTTCGCCGATTCCGCGCGCTCCTGGAATATTATCGCTCGGATCGCCGCGCAGCGCTTTATAATCAACTATCTGTTCAGGCGTTAAGCCATAACGATTTTTTACCATCTTGGCGTCATAAAGAACGCTTTCTGACAGCCCCCTGCTCATTGTGTAGACTTTTGTGTTATTGCCGATCAGTTGCAATGTGTCTAAATCTCCCGTAATAATAATTTTTTCAATCTCTCCATCTGTCTGACTGACAATAGCGCCGATTAAATCATCGGCTTCCATTCCAGACAATTCAAAAATGGGAATATTAAAAGAGTCCGCGACCTCTTTTACCAGAGGTATCTGCGCGTAAAGTTCGTTCGGCGCCGATACCCGCGTCGCTTTGTATTCTTTATATTCCCGATGCCGCCAAGTGGGACCTTTTTTGTCCAAAGTTAAAACAACATAAGACGGGCTGAATTCGCGGATCGCTTTCAGCAAGACAGAGGTAAAGCCATAAACCGCGTTCATCATTTTTCCGTCTTTCAGCCCCAGTGTTTTTGGCAAGGCGTGAAAACTGCGGTGAATTAAGGCGTTCCCGTCTATAACCAACATTTTTTTCTTTTTTGTTTCAGACATATCTTTATTCTATTTTTTAAATTTGTTTTAAAATAAATATAAATTCAGGACGACAAGATATTTAATATAAAAAAATTTATTCTTCAAAAATTTTTTTTGCTCCACAATAAATTTTTTTAACATTTAAAACTATTCCTGACTTTGGATATATTGCTGCGGTTGATCTTTTATCTTTAACCCATTCAATAGTGTCTTTAAAAATTTGATCATCTTTATGGAATTCAGCAATTCCTTTAATTTGATATGATTTTTTATTTTTTTTATCTAAAATAATAAAAGAAATTTTGGGATTTTCAAGTAAATTTTTTTCAGTTTTAAAGAATTTGTTATTTGCAATTAAAATTTGTTCGTCACTGAGCACTTTAAGAAATTTTATATAAATAATATTCGGAGTGCGTTCTTTTGATGAGGTGGATAAAATGTATAACTCTTGTTTATTAATAATTTTTTGAATATATTTTGGGATTTTCATAATAAAAATAATAAATTTTATCTATATTATAATAAAAATTTATTAAAATACAAATAAAAATTCACTTATAATTGATTTTTATAAATTATTTATGTTATACTAAATAAAGGTAAAAAGGCGTTAAATAATTTTATTAAATGAAAAATAATAATTCTATTATTCTCGGTATTGACCCGGGGCTGGCAACAACTGGGTACGGCGTAATTCAAAAAGAAAAAAATGGAGATTTTAAAATGATCTGCAACGGAATAATCGCGACAGCGGCAAAACAAATTTTTGCGGAAAGATTAAAAGGGATACATCAGCAGTTAAATAAAATTATTAAAAAATACAAGCCGGGCAAAGTCGCGGTTGAAGAACTGTTTTTTTGCAAAAATGTTAAAACAGCGCTTTCGGTCGGACACGCGCGCGGAGTGATTATTTTGACAGCTTCACAGAACGGTTTGCCTGTTTTTGAATATACCCCCCTGCAGATTAAGCAGGCGGTTGCCTCGTACGGAAGGGCTGATAAAAAACAGGTGCAAAGCATGGTAAAAATATTATTAAACTTAAAAAATGTTCCAAAACCAGACGATGCCGCCGACGCTTTAGCGATCGCAATCTGCTGCGGAAATAGCGATTCCGCTGTCTTTGCGAGGAGCTGATTGAGCGCAGCGAATGAGGTGCGACGAAGCAATCCCATTGTTTACGCAAAAAGGTTTATAATTATAGATTTATTCGCTCAGTAATGAGATTGTCGCCCTATCGGGTGACCACCCGTTAGGTGTGGCTTCGTCAGTCGCTCCACTCCTCCCTCACAAAGACAGTATAAAAAAAATCGCAATTTGTAAATTAAATAATTAAATAATTAAATTTTATGGCAAAAAACAAAATACTTATTTTCGGCAATGGGCAAATCGGCAATTTTTACAATTCCTATTTTTCCAAGCAGGGTATTCAATCTAAAATTACGCAAGCGGATATAACCGACATTGAGCAGGTTCAAAAAACTATTCAAAAATATAATCCGACCGTTGTTATCAATACAGCCGCTAAAACAAATTTGGAATGGTGCGGAAAAAACAGACTGGAGGCGTTTAGCGTTAATGTTTTAGGCGCTGATAATATCGCGCAGGTATGCGACGATAAAAAAATCTATTTTATTCATTTTTCAAGCGGATGCATTTTTGAAAGCAAAGACGAAAATGACGAAAAAAGCGAAAACAGCAAGCCGTCGCCAGCCGCATTTTATTCTTGGACAAAAATCTGGGCGGAGCAGCTGATTCAATCTAATAAATCAAAAAATTTCAGATTTCTTATCCTCCGTCCGCGCCAGCCTATTTCGTCGCAAGTGAGCCATAAAAATATGCTGATGAAACTTCTGACTTTTGTAAATTTTGTGGACACTCCGAACGCTGGAACGGTTTTAGAAGACTTAATGGACTGGACTCTAAAAATTTTAAAAGTAAAGCCGATAGGAATTTTGCATGCGGCAAATCAGGGATGGACAACGCCTTATCAGATCGGACTGATGCTGAAAAAATAT
>JAGLJD010000183.1 GCA_023142625.1 Candidatus Parcubacteria bacterium
ACTCCAACAAGCGACACAACGCCAGATGTAGTAATTACCGTTGAAGATGGAGCAGGTTGGGAAATAAAAAACGGGGAAACTGTTTTAGTGACAGGCATTGGAACAGGAGCAGAGCAAAATGTCACTTTATCTGAACTAGGAGAAGGAACATATAATTTAACTTTGGTAGCGACTGATGAAGCAAAAAATACGACAACAGTAAATTTATCAGAATTTACTATAGATTTATCAGTTTCTCCAATTAGCCTATCTACTTTGCCGAATAACCCAACCAATGAAACTACCGCCGACATTACAGTAAGCGGAGATGATATTGTTTTCTATAAATATAAATTAGATGGTTCGGATTATGGCGGAGAAATAGCTATTAATACAAATATAGTTTTATCAGGTTTATCTGAAGGCGAACATACTATTTCTGTGAAAGGCAGAGACGAAGCGGGAAATTGGTCAGATGAAATTTCAGAAACATGGACAGTAGATTTAACAATTCCTGTTATTGTTTTACTCGGAGATGATCCAGCCAATCTTTTTGTAGGTGATGAATACGAAGATGCCGGAGCAACTGCCAGCGATAATATTGATGGAGACATTACCGCTAATATTGAAACTGCGAATTCGGTTGACACGACCACAGCAGGAACTTACACAGTGATTTACAATGTTTCAGATGAAGCAGGAAATCCAGCAGATGAAATCACAAGAACAGTTAATGTTAGTGAAATAATATTAGAAAGCATAGCAATCACAAATTCAGCAACAAAATTAATTTATACAGTTGGAGAAGAATTAGATATTACTGGTTTAGAAATAACCGGAATTTATAATAATGAAACCACGCAAATTGAAACAATCACAGCGGAATATATAACTGGATTTGATAGTTCAGCACCTGTGGACGATCAGGTTTTAACAATTACAGTTGAAGACAAAACAACAACTTATGCTGTTGATATTATTTCTGCATTAGATACAGACACAACCCCGCCGACCATAACTTTACTCGGCGATGATCCTGTCAATCTTGAAGTCGGTGATGAATACACAGATGCAGGGGCAACAACTCTTGACGATGTTGACGGAGACATTACAGCAGCCATTGTAATCGTAAATCCAGTTGATACGACCACAGCAGGAACTTACATAATTACTTACAATGTTTCAGATTCCGCAGGCAACTCAGCAGATGAAATCACAAGAACAGTAATTATTAACGAAGCGCCTATCCCAACTTGCGGAGATGGGACTTGCAATGGAGATGAAACTTGCTCAAGCTGTTCAGCGGATTGCGGATCTTGTCCGTCAAGTGGCGGCGGCGGATATACTCCTCCGTCAAATCCCTCGTCAGTCAACAGCCCCTTAAAAGTTTCATCAAGCCAGACAGGGACATTAACCCAAAATTTAAATAACGAAAATAAAATTAAATTAGAAGTTCCAAAAGGAAGCATAAAATCCAAAACGACTTTTACGGCAAGCGAGGGAAGTTTGGAAGAAGGCAATGTTCCTGAAAATAAAATCGGCGCGTTTTTGTTTAATGGACTGGTCTTTAATATTGAAGCAGTTGACGCAAATAAAAAAGTAGTAAGAGAGTTTTCAAAAGACCTAATGATTACTTTAACTGTTCCAGATCTGCCAGACGATACGACAAGTTTAGAACTTTATTATTTTGACGATGAAAAAGAAGAATGGATAATAATTACAGATATTGAATTTGGCGATAACACAATTTCGTTCAAAGTAAATCATTTGACACAATTTGCTGTTTTTGAAATTAATAAAATTAAAGAATTAAAACAAGGAAAAGTTACTGTGCTTGGCGTAGAGGCTAATTACCGCGAGATTCAACTTCGGCAAATTTTAACTGACGCGAACGATACTTGGAAAGGCGATGTTAATTCAGTAATAGTTAATGCCGGAGCGAAGCGGAATTTAGCAAAAGAAGCAGATGGAGCAAATAAATATACACAGCCATTAATTAAAGGAATTTTAAATTTAACAGCGGAAAATAAAAACGCTATAACTAATTTTGTGGTTTATGGAACCAAAGGAACGCAAATTTTAGGAGCAGGGGAACGAGCAGGTGTTATCAATTCTTATAAAAGCGCATTCGGCAAACTGCCGACAACGCAAAGCGAATGGGAAGATGTTATTAAAATCGCCAATGGAAGATGGCCAAGCGAGAAAAATCAAGCAATAGAAGAAAAAGCCAAGCAGGAATTTAAAAAAGTTTATTTAAGAGATCCCGATATGGATAATCCAAACGATAACGCCGCAGTTACTGTAATTGCTTACGGACTAAGACCGTCTGATAGAAATTTAGATAGTGAAAAAGCAGGCATTATAATTTTTAAAGCAATTTATGGTTATAATCCGTTTTCTGCGGCTGATTGGGATATTGCGCGCGCCATTGCGTATTCAGGAGCTGAGCGATAATTTTTGATAGGAAAAAATTATAATCATAACAAAAAAAACCGCCGAAAAATTCAGCGGTTTTTTTTGTTGTTTAAAAATATTTATAGCCATTGGCATTGAAAATTTTAAAATAATGGATTATAATTTCAATAGTTATGCGATAACAAAAAATAATTATGCTGCCGAAAATAAAATTAAACAATAAGAAACCGATTTACATTAAATTCGCTCATGATATTAATTTTTTTGATCTGTTTAAAAAAATAGAAAATTCTTTTGATAATTGCTATATTTTAGAATCTCTCGGGCAAGACGGAAGCAGGTCAAGGTATCATATTATAGGTTTTGATCCCGAGGAAATTATAAGCGCGAAAAAAGATGAATTGAAAATTAAAAATAAGGATGGAGAAAAAATTTATAAAACTAAAAACCCATATCGCGCCCTAAGGGAGATTATCCCGCAGAATGTGATTACCCGCCAGTATGCCGGTGGATTAATGGGATATTTAGGGTATGATTGCGTGAATTATTTTGAACCAAGTTTAAATGTTCTGCTGAACAAAAAATTTGATCAGTTTAAATTCGGAGCATATAAAGACGGCTTAGTCTATGACAAGATTACAGGAGAGATATATTATTTTTATTTTAATAAAAACAGATTTGATCTGATAAAAAAAATTAGCAAGGAAAAAATTTTGCCTGCTAAAAAATTAAAAGTATATTTTATTAAAAATACAAAAACGAAAGAAGCGTATAATAAAATTGTTAAATCCGTTAAAAACGAAATATTGGCCGGAAAAATTTTTCAATGCGTGGTCGGATTTAAAACAGAGTTTGACATAAAAGGGGACGACATTTTAATTTATGAAGAATTAAGAAAAATAAACCCGTCTCCGTTTATGTATTATATTAAATTCGGGACTGAAAAAATAATCGGCGCAAGCCCAGAACTTCTTTTTAGATTAAGACAGAAAGAAATGGAAACATTCCCTTTGGCTGGAACCATTAAGAGAGGCAAAACAATGGAAGATGATAGGCGATTAGCGCGTCAATTATTAAATGACGCGAAAGAACGCGCAGAGCATTCTATGCTTATTGATTTGCACCGCAATGATATTGGCAGAGTTGCTGAATTTGGCTCTGTAAAGGTAAAAAATATTATGGATATTAAGAAATTCAGCCATGTCCAGCATATTTCCAGCGAGGTGTCTGGGATTATTAAAAATAGCGAAGATATGTTTTCGGCTTTAGCGAGCAATTTTCCAGCAGGCACTTTAAGCGGAGCGCCAAAGATTGAGGCCATGAAAATAATTAACAGAGAAGAGGGGGAGCCGAGGGGAGTTTACGGCGGCGCAGTCGGACATTTCGGGTTTAACAACGAATGCTCTTTTGCTATTCCTAT
>JAGLJD010000184.1 GCA_023142625.1 Candidatus Parcubacteria bacterium
CATAGACTTAAAAAAATTATCATCAAACATATCCTTAAAATTTTCTTCGCCAGATAATTCCTCTAAATTATTCTCAAAACATAAATTGTTATATATTTTAAGCACAACATCCATTGAATCAACAAAAACTCCGTCATAGTCAAAAATTAAAATATCTTGCATAATTTTTATATTTATTCTTATATTTATTATTATTTTATCTTTTTTTAATAAATATGCAATATTAAAACTCATATTAAAAAAACAGGCCGCTATAAATAAGGTCTGTTTTTTTAAATAAAAATCCTGAATTTCTATCTTTTAATTTTGCTGTTATTCTGCTTCAATGGAACCGCTTTTTATTGTAGGATTATAGGTCCATCCATTTTTAACCACATTATCAATAGTAAAAGTATATGCGCCACTTGCGTTTTTTACCCAATCTGAAACCACAGTTGCCTGACCGCTGTTATCTGTTACCGCTGAATCGTCGTCGTTAGTAAGTCCGCTCCACGAACCAGACACAGTTGCGTCGCTCACAAAATAACCATTGGTATCAACGATAGTTATCAATGCGGTTGCAGAAATAAATACGCCTCTATTTTTCAATTCCATACCAATACTTGCCACTGACATATTAAGTTCCGCAATCTCTTCTGAAACAGTAATTATTACTGAATCTGAGCCAATAAGATTTTTGTCGTCGGTTACAGTAAGTGTCGCGGTATATTCGCCTATTGCGTTATAAATATTAGTTGACGTGACGCCACTGCCCGTTGCCCCGTCGCCAAAATCCCAATCGTAACTTACAATCGCGCCATCATCGATTGACCCGCTTCCGTCAAATAATACCTCGGTGTTTATCAGAACATTCTGATCTGCGCCAGCATCAGCAATAGGCGGCTGGTTTATCGGAACGCCTGCCGGTCTATCAAATGCAAACTTTACCGCATCTGCAATCACATACCCCCGCCGAATATTATCGGAAAGCCGCACTTTGGACGCGCCGCCTCTTTCAAAATAATAATTGCCGAGAAGAACCCACGCGCCGCCATCTGTTTTTTGGTTTACCGCAACTGTTTCTTGGATATCTTCACCGTTTTCGTCTTGATAAAATATAGTGTACGGCACGCTTCGGTATCTATCAGATGCCGCAGAATACATTACAAAAATATCGTAGTATCCATCTTTAAAAATATTTGGCGTCCATTCAAAAACATCACTCCCATTCCCCGCCTGATTTGGTTGATAATCTTGAGCATAAAAACCGGACACATTAGTACTGCTGCGCCAATCGCCGACAAAATTTGTATAACGACTAGTCAAATTATCTATAATAGTGTTCTCGTCTTTTATAAAATTAACATGTGAGACAGATGAAACAAGCGCGCCATTTCCGTCAAGCGCTCTTACATAAAAAACATAATGTCCCCCCTCTTCCAGTGCTTCGGCTCCGAACGAAACGCTTGTGTTAGAAGTGGTTGCAATATTTGAATTTTCGGAATTAAACCAAGCGACTTTCCAATCTTCAAGCATATCTATTCCTGTTCCTCCTAACACTTTTTCTAACATATACTCATATTGAGTGGCGCCGCTAAAAGAATCCCATTCAAACAAAATTGCGCTATGCCCAATATTATCACCGCCGATATCTCCGGTCACTAAATTGGATATAGCGAAAAAATTAACAATATTTAGAAGCATCAGATTATTAATATGGGTTTTAATCCCTTCAACCTCACCGTACAAGCTATCTCCGGGGCAAGTTGTTTGTCCCACATCTCTGTGTGTCATTATGTTGTTTAAGTCGTAATGCCAAGCGCCATCATAACGGCGAAAATCACTATTACCATCCGCGTCTATTCCCCTGCTATCGGCGACAAAAGCTAAAACTTCTTTTATTGCTATCAACTGATTGGTTTGTACATCAAAACTGGTAAAATTCCCCATAGCTGAAACACCAAAACTACCGCTGTTGTAGCTTGAGACATGTCCCGCATCCACATCCAATTCCATTATCTGATCCGCGGAAGGATTGATACGAGTATGAGCTTCACCGTGCGTTCCATATCGCCCTTCATAAATATTTCCATCGCCGTCAACCAAAGCGTTGTATCCGATATCACCCCAGCCTTGAGTAACCGCGTGATAGTAATAAATACTGCGGACAGTGGCTTTGTTGGTTTCCAAATTTGTTACACCATTTGAACCTGAGTCTGCTGTGTGATGTATAACCAATTTTCGCGTGCCATGATAAGAACGAGGCCATTCTTCACTTCCATCTCCCGCATTTCTGTAACTTTCGTCTGCGCCCCAATCTTCGCGACTAATGACATTAATACTCTGTCCATTGGGAGAAGTTTTTACCGTTCCAATATCGGAAGCAACACTGCGCGGAATAAAACTTAATTTTTTAGCGGTTTCGCTCTCATCTTCTGAGTTAAGAAAAGTAAAAGTCAGCGATTTTATTTTTGGAGAAATTCCTTTTCCCTGAATAAACTCTATCTTTGCTTGGACAAAATCCGCTTTTCCTATTCCCACAAGCGCCGCGAATGTTTCCTCTGCATCCATTCCGTCTCTTCCCATATCTCTTTCCGCTGTTGTCTTTATCCACTCGCCAAAATTCTTACCGTCATAACTGGTCCTTAAATAAACCGTAATCAATGCTCCATCGGTCAATTCTTCTTCCCAGTGCAAGCCAATATGAGTTGCCTTAAAAGAAGCTTGAACTACTGGCGATATATACTCTCCGCTTTTACCGTTTGATGAACTTATTTCAACGCCGCCAGCTTTTTTTTGAAGCATAAGATTATTAAGCCACCCTTTCGCAAAATCCTGCTCCGTATTTATTCTTTTATTAAAAACCAAGGTTTTA
>JAGLJD010000185.1 GCA_023142625.1 Candidatus Parcubacteria bacterium
TTGTCCGTCAAACTCCGCAACTAAAGAGAAGCGAATTTTTAACTTTTTAGAATATACCGCTTTTAACATAGTTTGTTCATCTTCATTACAATCGCTTTTTTCAATTTCAGCGCTAGTCCAAATATATTTTAAAGAATTTTCAATATTCTTTTTTTCTTCTTCTATATCCTCTTTTTCTATACCTCCTATTTCGGACAATGATTCTTCTAAATTTTTGGTAAAAACATTTGCTAATAATTTCAAAGAAGGAATCTTTAAATTTTGTTCAAACTGCTTTACATCTTCAGGTAAAATCCCAATTCTTTTAAAATAATCATAACGCTCAAATTCTTCCGTAATATGCATCTTTAAATCAGCTGATAATTCCTCAATTTCATACTGCAAAACTGCCTCTTGTTCTAAATCTTTTTCAGCTTCTGTCCTTAAATTTTCCTCGTTCGGATTTTGCAATATTATCTGCTTAACTTTCTCTTTAAAATTTAATTTTCCAGAGCCTAAATTAAATTTGGCGCTTGGCAACCACTGTCTTTTCCTCTCAATTTCATTTTTCATCTCTTCTCGCCTGCCTTTTGAATAATGAAATAGTTTATCTTCAAAAAAAGTTAAATCTGTTTCGTCTTGCTGATCTTTCTCTTTAGATAATTTATCAACTAAATTATCTAACTCTTTTTTTGTTGTTTGCAGCCAATCATTCGCGCTATTTAATTGTTCTATATTTTCCATATAATTATTTTATAATTTAAAAATTTTCCTTTTTCTGTTTTTTATTAATTACGCATTTATTGTATTCAATATATTCCTGTCTTGTTTTTGTAATAATATGTTCGCTGGAAAATTCTTGAGACTTGCCAATAACATCGTCTAAATTCGGTCCTTCTCCTTCCTTTGTTTCTCCAAAAACAAAACTCAATCCGTTTACAAAAATATAATCACCTTTTTTAAATTCTAATTTTTTACCCCTACTGTCAATAATTCTATAAACTTCTTCTGCTTTTAGCTCTCCTTGCTCGTTTGTATTATTAAATTGTCTTTCTCTGTTTTCCATATAATTATTTTTAAATTTTTAAACTTTTTTAATTGCTTTTTTCTGAAAATCAAAAACTTCTTTTTTTATAAATTCCTTTACATTCCGCCATTTTAAATTTTTATCAAAAATTTTAATGCGGCTGATTTCGCTATCGTTATCAGCGTCTTGAAAATAAAGCAGCCCTCGCAATCCATTATAAATATCAAACTCGGAATATTTCTTTTTTGTTAAAGTTAAAATGCGGGACAAGCCGAATAATTTAATTAAATAGTATATATCTATAAAATCCCTTTTCTTGCCTCTTTGGCTGATCGCCACTATTTTCATCGCCGCGATATCTTCAATGCTCGCCATCTTAACACCCTCGGCAATTATTTCTTTTTTAATCAATTCATAAGGATAATAAAAACAACTCAAATAAATATTATTAATGCTAATTTCAAATGTATTGTCAATATCCCTAACAACTTTTAATTTATAGTCCTTTAAATCTGCTTTGAATATCTGCTTTAATTCTCCTTTCTTGATTTTTTTTAAGGTATAAAAATCAAAATCAACCGATGTGCGATGCCCAATCTGTAAAGCCAAAGCTGTTCCTCCTGCCAAATACATTTTTAATTCATTAACAAAACCGAACTGTTTAAATAGTTTTAATCTCTCGTTGTTTAAAATGTTTAGATAAATTTTGGGCATAAATTAAATAAAGCTTTTTCGCTTTTTCGCTTTGGCATTTTTATATTAAAAAACAACAGCCAATAATTTAAAGAGTCTTCTTTCCAGCACCCGCGCGAAGGATTTTCCACCACTCTTTTTATTTCATTTAATGAATAACTGCTCATTATCCATTTTAATTGCTCCCAAGTTCCGTAATTTAAAATTTGCTCTATAATAATTTTTTTATCGCGTTTAATATCCAATTTCTTCAGATTATACGACCATAAAGCAGATTGTAAAAAATTTGATAAAGGCATAAAAAAATTTTAATTACTTTTAATTGCGGAATGTTTATATCCGCACTACGATATCGGAAAACAGTTCTTCTTGAATAACAAACGCGTTCTTCTGTTTCATTATTTCTAAAATAGCCAAAAAACTCACCACTCTTTCATCCCTATTCGTTCTTGCGAAAAACAGGCTGTTAAAAACAAACCGCTTTTTCCTTTTAATTAAACTAAGCATCTGTTCTATTTTGTCCTGAATAGAAATCCGTTTTTTTAAACTCCCATGCTCAAATTCAACTTCTAACTTTTCTGACGATATAATAAAATTTTTAAAAATTTCAAACAGTTTTTTTTTATCTATTTTCAATGGCGGATTAAAAAATGCCTGCTGTTCCGCGTTTTTCGCGCGAGTGAATAAAAAATCTCCTTTTCTTATTATTAATTCAATTTTTTTCGCCGCATCAAGATATTTTTTATAAATTTTCAACTGTTCAATAAGTTCGTCTTCGCCTTCCTCGTCTTCGCTTATTTTCGGAAGCAATATTTTAGATTTTAAAAAAATAAGTTTTGCCGCAACTAATAAAAAATCAGCTATTTCGCCAGCTGATAAATTATCCGTTTCTTCTATATGGGTTATATATTGATCGGCGATTTTTACTAAAGAAATTTCCGTGATGTCTAACTTCTCATTTTTTATTAATTTTAGCAATAAATCAAGCGGTCCTTCAAATTTTTCCATTTTAACTTGCAGCATATTTAATATTTTATCAACTAATCCTGCTATTATTATACTTTAAATAAAATTTTAATCAATGATTTTATTATAATTTCAACCGCAAAAGCCCTTGTTGTGCGCCTATTTTCTGGACAACAGACGCTCCGTTTCTAATTCCTAAATTTAAAGATTTTTTAATATTATAATCATATTTTATAATCCCGCTCACAAAACCCGAGGAAAAAGCGTCTCCTGCCCCCGTAGTTTCAATTGTTTTTACTTTCTTAGCCTTCTGAAAATAAATCTTATTCCCGTCATAAACATAAGCGCCTTTTTTGCCGTCTGTAATAGTTATTAAGCGCGGACCGTGATTATATAATATTCTTAATAATTCTTCTATGCGCCTTTTGCCGCCAGATTCAGTCAACTTAATCGCTTCTTTACGATTTAAAACTAAAACATCAGATAGTTTTAAAATATTTTTTAACCTGTTAAGACCTGCGGAAATCTGTATATTTCCTGGACCGAAAGCCAATCTTATTTTATTTGTTTTTACAATCTGCTCTATTTTTTTAAATTCGTCCACCCATCCATCGTTTTCAAGCGAAGAAAGAAAAATCCAATCCGTATTCCATTTTGCTTTTTTATCTATTTTTAAAAATTTATTAACTCCGCGATGAGACAAAATAACGCGATCAGGATTCTTGTCTTTATTTATCAAGATAAAAGACATCCCTGCTTCTTTTTTTTCGTTATTATCAATAAATGAGGCGTCTACTTTCTCATTTTTTAATTGATTTATAATATAATCTCCGTATTTTTTTTTATTAACACAGATTTTAACGGCTGATTTAAGCCCAAGCCTTGAAAAACCGACCGCCCTATTGCACGCGCCGCCGCCAATACTTGAATAAAATTCGTCTAAATAAATTTTATCTCCATATTCAAAAGACAGTAGTTTTTGCTGAAACAAATTTTTTTTATTCTTAATATTCAATCCCTTATTAATAAAAATAAAAAAATCTTTAACGGCTCCGCCAATTGTAATAATGTCAAATCTATTTTTTAACATAATTTATTTAGTTATCGCCTGCGACGGGCAGGAATCCGCGGCTTCCTGAACGCACTTGCTTGCTGACGGTATATTCTGCTTTACCGCCGCCTTGCTGGCATCGCTTAATTCAAACGCTTCAGGGCAAATATTCTCGCACATCCCGCACCCGATGCAAAGATCTTGATCTACTTTTGGCATAAAATTTAAAATTAAAAAATTAAGATAATTTATTATTTTTCTATAAATTTAAAGGTGGAAAGGATTTGATCAAAAATTATCGGCAAACTCTCCAAGTCATTTTTCTTAAAATCTGTACGATAAAAAATATCTTTTTCTGTTATAAAAACTCTCAAATAATATTTCTCTTTATTATTATCAAATTTTCCATGAAACAACTCTCTATTGGCTTTATATCCATCAACTAAAACTTCTTTTTTATCTATTAATTTCATACCCAATATTTCAGATGGTGGGACATCAGATTTAAAAATTTCTATTTCTTGAAAATTTTTACGCAAATAAAAATTATTAAACATCATATAATTTTCAGAATAATCATGTGCTACTTTCCAATCTCTTGGATGTTGAAGTTTTACTCCAGTTATTTCATGTTGATAAGTCTGCCAACTGGAAGTATCTAATTTTTTCTCACAAACCTCCTGACATTCTTCT
>JAGLJD010000186.1 GCA_023142625.1 Candidatus Parcubacteria bacterium
CTCTGCCAGATAAAAAATCTTCCAAAGACAAGCCAAAAAACAGCGCTAATTTTTGCGCTTCTTCTACCAGCATTTTGCGTCCGCCTTTTTCAAACTGCGCGTAAGTCGGACGCGACACGCCGATTTTTTTCGCCAAAAATTCTTGGCTAACGCCTTGCTTCTGCCGTAATTTTTTTAAAAAAATAATCATAACTTGCTTAAAATTTATTTAGTTAGTGTGTAAAAACTATTTATACCTAAATCATAACAAATGTAAAAAATCCTGTCAAGTAAAATATTTGATATTTTTACAAACCAATTATTCATTATCCGCAATCAATATAATCATTTATTATCTCTTCTACTTTATCATCATCTTCGTGCATAACAATCCTGCTTTTTAATTTATTTACCCAATTTTCTATTGATTTTTCAGAATTAAAATTTTTTAAAAAATTAAATTTGGAATTTAGATTATTAATCTCAATTAAAATTTCGGCATTAAAACTGTCTGCATAAAACTTCTCGTCTCTACTTAATATTTTATTTAATATTGCTAACTTTTCTTTAAAATTTAACATATTGCGGAAGTTATATGATATTCAATTTGTATTTTTGGATTAGTTTTAACTTTTTTAAATTCAAAATTTTTAAAATAAATAACTATTTAATTAATCATTATTTTGTTTATAATAATAATAATAAATTTTTCTATCTTGTAGCATATTAATAAATACAAAAACAAACAGTGGCAAAAATAAAACGACGAAACTTATTCCAATAACTTTATTAACTATCTGATTTTTCTTGTAATCAATATTAAAAGTTGGTTCAATATTATAATCTTTTAATATATCTGATGGTTTGCCTTTTATATATACATCCCCATTTTTATCTTTGACAATTAATTCATTATTTTTTCCAATATAAAAAGAAACATTTTTTATTCCCTCCTCTTCTCTTAATATATATTTAATTTTATCTTCATTAATTTTATAACTATCAATAGTTGGTCGAAGCAATGTGATTATCCCTATTATCAAAAAAAATAATATACCTATTAAAGGTAAAATATAATCGCTATACCAATTTTTTTTATTTATAATACTTTCGGCATTTCTTTTCTTTATTTCGTTTAAATTTGTAATTCTATAACTAAAATTTATTATTTTAGTTATTTCCTCTCTGCTTTCTTTTTTACCATCTGTTAAAATTAACGAATTAAATGAAAAAAATTCATTTTTTTTAAATAAATCCCAATTTATTTTAATAATATTATTTTTAATTTTTTCGCTACTAATATTTAAGTTGTCTGATTTTTTTCCTATTCTAAACTCTAACCAAGAATAATTTTGTGGCAATATCATCTTTAAAGGTTCAAAAACAATATTTGAATCAATATCAATATTCCCCGTATTAAGAATTACTCCTTTAAGCAATTATATATTCACACCAACATCTTCTTTCTTATATTTTATCTCTATATCTTTTATCTCCTTTGTTATATAATTAAATAAATTTATACTCTTCTGATTAAAAAAAGTAATTTTATGTTTTTTCCTAATCACGATTGTTATTAATATTCCAACGACTGAAAGTATAAATGTAATTAAAATAGAAAATAAATCTATATTCATATTATTTATTATTTAATTTTAATGCTTAATCTTTTTACTACACCTTCTATTCTGTTGCATATAATTCGCTATTACTATCCAAATGGTCTAAAAACTCATCTATTGTCTTTGGAGAAATAAAAAGATTTTCAGTTTGTTTTACATATTTAATCTGTTTTACTGAATCGCTAAATATACTAGGAGCAATAAAATAACACATTGAATTTTTTGCTTTCTTTC
>JAGLJD010000187.1 GCA_023142625.1 Candidatus Parcubacteria bacterium
GAAGAAGCCCTTCTTTTTATTGCAATAATTTTATAGTTGTTTTTTGTTAATAATTTAACAAGCTGGCTACCCAAAAAACCAGTTGCTCCAGTTACAAGAATTGTTTTTTTAGATGCTTGTTTCATATTAGTTTGTTTTTGATTCTAGATTTTATTTTGTTTATTATTCTGCGTATTAAACCCGTTTTTTTTTTATAGAATTTTTTTGCCGTTTTTCTAGCTTGCGTATTTTCAGAAAGTATTTGTTTTTCAATTTTTATTGTTTTATCAGAAAGTTTAGTATCATATTCATTATTTTGACTGCAATTAATACCGCTGCCATCAAATCCAATGTTTTGCACTAATGATCTATTAGAATGCAAACATAGGCCGTTTTTTAAAAATACGCTGGCCTGCCATTTAATTGCCCAAGTTTTAAGTTTGCCGTTTATATTTAAAATCAATTGATTTTCAAAATACTCATTGCATCCATCAAGATTGAATTTTTTCATTAAGTTTTTTTTTTTAATTTCTTCATATAATTTTTTCGCGCTCGGTTCAAAGCATTGCCAAGCTCTTTTCCATGTAGCCCATCCCCAGCAAGAAGTTTGGTTATAGAAAAAAGTATCTGGCAACTTTTTATTATTTGGGAAAAAGTATCCAGAAATATGCATTACTTGTTCATCATTAACATATAACGACAATGCATCATTCATGTATTTAAGGAAAAAAGGGGAAGTAATTAAGTCGTCTTCCAGCACTATTGCCTTATTGTGTTTATTGATTATTTCAGACACGCCTGAGATTATTGATTTGGCTAATCCTAAATTTTTTTCTCTTTCTATAATTGTTATATTTTTAAAGTTTGAAATGGATTTAATGTAATTTCTAACATTTTGCACGCTTTTTTGTGCACATTGGTCTTTTGGCGCGTCAGAAAAAATATAAAGTTCGCTTTTTTTAGATAGTTTATTCTTTTGCAACGCTTTAACAGTTCTTTTAGTGTGTTCAGGGCGATTGTATGTAAAAAGTATTATAGGGGATAAAGTCATATGAAAAAAATGATTATTTTTTTTATTCATTTTTTTATGTTTTATATCAGTTTTTTTGTTATAAAAATCATTTAAAAATTTTTTATAGTAAGTGTCAATTATAAATATTTTTATATTTAATATAGTTTTTGTATTTTATATTTCATTATAAATTTTTAAAGTTTTTTCAGCGGTTTTGTTCCACGAGAATTTTTTTATACGCTCAAAACCATTTAATATCAATACCTTTCTTAATTTTTGGTTGCGAATTAATTTATTAACTGTGTCTGTGATTGATTTTATATTATTAGGATTAAAATATAATGCTGCCTCTCCTGCTATTTCAGGCAAAGAACTTGAATTACTAATGGCTATTGGACATCCGCAACTAAATGATTCTAGGATTGGAATTCCAAATCCTTCATATAAAGAAGGATATACAAATATAATCGCGTTTTTATAAAAATAAGTTAAATCTATATCATTTGCAGAATACTGGAAAATTTTACTATCAATATTTAATGTTTTGAAAAAATTTATTTCTTTCTTGGTAAATTTTTCACCTCCAGCGCATATTAAATTTAAATCATTGTTGTTTTTTAAAATCGTGGCAACGGCTTTTATAAAAGTGTTAAAATTTTTATAAAGATTCCTTTTTCCTACAAAAAGAATATATTTTTTTTGCAGTTTTTTTAGTAAATTTTTATCTGTTTTTGAATCATTTTTTTGAGAATTTATTGAATTTCCATGATAAATAATCTGTATTTTTTTTTCATTAATTCCGAGCAGTTTAATAACATCCTTTTTTGTATTTTTTGATGTCACGATGATTTTTTTCGCTTTTTGGGCTAATAATTTTTTTTGGCAAGATACCCTATTTATTTTTAGAAATATTTGTGGATATAATTCATGAATCATATCGTGGATAGTTAATATAAACGGTTTTTTACCAATGTATTTTAAAAAGTAAGGATTATAATATGTTGGGTGAAAAATATCAAAATTTTGCTCTTTTAAGTACTTAATACTTAATTTTCTATTTATTATTTCACTTTTTAACATTCGGAATAGTTTATATGTTTTATTTTTTCCTTTGAAATTTAATCCAAACAAGAAATTTTCATATTTATTATAGCCCTTTAACTTGCTTGATAAAAATAGAGCATCTTTAAGATAAATATTTTCCGAATAATTTATTGGAAATTTAAAATCAACATTTTTTTTATAAAAATTGTTCATTAATTCATAAAAATAACGGGAAATACCGCCATAATTTTGTCTTGTAAATATTTGATAATCGTATAAGACCTTCATTTTAAAAGTTATTTTTATTTATGATATAAATATTTTTTTATTAATTTTTTTAATTGAAACGGAATAATTCTTATTATTCGTTGCCTAATTGTTTGTCCGTAAATAATATTATCAAAAGTGAATTTGTCGGCTTTTTTATTTGGTGAAATTATTTCAGGGTGAATCAATGGAAGGGTTAAATTTTTAGTAGTTATATTGGCGGCTTTGTGATTTTTATTATTTGTATGCGTGGAATTTTGTCCAAAACCGATATTAGATATTAGATTAACATTTGGCAAGCAGGTTATTCCTTTTTGCAGCCAGCAAGTATATGTCCAGATATACGCCCAAGAATTTATTTTTTCGTCATAAACTTTTTGAAATATATCAATCCAATATTTTTGTTCATTTTTTTTATTAAAAATATTTTTTATTCCATTTTGTTTTTTAAATTCTGGAAAAGTTTTCATTTCAACATCAAAATGTTTCCATGCCCTTTTCCATGTTGCCCAGCCCCAGCAATGATTATAGATAGAGAAATAATAACTCGCGTTACCTCTTTTTTTCCCAAATTGCAAATTAGTTCCCGTTATATGCATTATTCGAGCGTCATCATCATATTTTTTTAGAAGTTCTTGACAATATTTGAAAAAAGTTTGATTAGGAATGCAGTCGTCTTCTAAAATAATCCCCTCTTCTACATTATCAAAAAACCAATCAATGCCAGATGATACTCGCATTTTGCAGCCCAAATTTTTATCAGAATAATTTTTACTGACTTCGCAGTCCCAATCAACTTGATTGATAATATCTCTTGCTTGGTTGCATAATTTCCATTCCTCGTCATTTTTTGTTCCATCAGCGATTACGAAAAGTTGTTTTGGCTTTGCTTTTCTTATTTCATTAAAAACTTTTTGAGTTAAATCGGGTCTGTTGAAAATTATGAAAGCAATGGGCACTGTTAATCGATTTTTCATTTTATTTTTTTATAAAAGACAGTGTTAAAAGTTTTGGCGTATAATTGATATCCTTGTTTTTGCATAAATATAGTTATATTTGAATTAAAAATATCTGTTAAAGATTTTTTTAGATCTTCAATCAATACTATTTCAGGTCTATATTTTTGCCAGTTATTAGATTTTAATACTTGATAATCCAGTCCTTCTACATCAATTGACAAAAAATCAATATTAGTGTTATTAGGTAAATTTTTATCCAGCACTTCTTCTA
>JAGLJD010000188.1 GCA_023142625.1 Candidatus Parcubacteria bacterium
TTTCCAAAAATCGGATATTACAGAACAGGGGATAACGGTTTATTTTTTTTGGTCTCATGGTTGCCCGCACTGCGAAAAGGAAAAGGAATTTTTAAAAAAAATGGAACGCGAATATCCGCAAATTGCGGTTTTTGATTTTGAAGTGAGCCAAAGCAGGGAGAATATTGAACTCTTAAAAAATATCGGAAACAAGCTGCAGATAGATATTAAAGGCGTTCCTTTTACCGTTGTAGGCAAAAAATATTTAATGGGATGGTTTAATAAGGATATATCAGGCAAGCAATTAGAAGAATCAATAATTTGCGCGGTTGACAACGGATGCGAAGATGTCATTGAAAATCTGTTATTAACTGACGGCGATCAGAAATGCGCTGAAGAAGATGATTATGTTGAGCCGAGAAGCAAGATAGAATTGCCGTTCATCGGATCTATTGATGTAAAGAAATTTTCGCTTCCGATTTTAACGATTATAATCGCCGGGCTGGACGGATTTAATCCGTGCGCGATGTGGGTTTTGCTTTTTTTGATCAGTTTTTTGATTAAAATGGAAGACCGAAAAAAGATGTGGATTTTAGGCAGCGCTTTTATTATTGCGTCCGCTTTTGTCTATTACGCGATAATGTTTGCGTGGCTGAATGTTTTGCTGCTGTTCGGTTTTGTTCTGTGGGCGAGAATTGCCATTGGATACATCGCTTTTGCCGGCGGAAGCTATAATTTGAAAGAATATTTTACGAACAAGTCCGGCGGATGCAAAATCGCCGGAGCGGAAAAGCGAAGAAAAGTTTTTGAAAAAATACAGGATATTATCCAAAACAGAAAATTCGCGCTTTCGCTGATCGGAATTATTCTGCTGGCTTTTGCCGTAAATGTTGTTGAATTGGTCTGTTCCGCCGGGTTGCCTCCGCTCTATATTGAAATTTTAACTCTGAATAATCTTAACGGCGCGCAATATCATCTATATCTGCTGCTTTATATTTTTATTTTTATGCTGGACGATTTGGTTATATTTTTTATCGCTATGACTACGCTGAAAGCGGTCGGCATAACCACAAAATATTCAAGATTGTCAAAACTAATCGGAGGAATTATTATGATTTCTATCGCTCTGCTATTATGGTTCAAGCCAGAATGGCTGATGTTTGGGTAGAAAATGTGGGGATAGGGAGACTTGAACTCCCACGAGAGCAATTCTCACAAGCCCCTCAAGCTTGCGTGTCTACCAATTCCACCATATCCCCTATAAAGTTTTGAGAGATTTTTTCATCCTGTCTTTGCGAGTAGTTGAACGAGCGAAGCGAGCGAGGCGCGACGAAGCAATTTTATTGTTTGCGCATTAACAAATTTGTTATTGACATTATTTTAGTTAATGTTATACTTATAACAACTGATAACCTGTTATTACATTACAGGTTCACTGGGTGCTAACAAAAAAAGTTCTTGCAAAAGAGCTTTTTTTGTTTTATAATTTTATTGTGGATCTGGGCCTGTAGTGTAATTGGTTAACATGTTGGAGTTAGCACCCAGCGAAGCGGGTTCAATTCCCGCCAGGTCCACACCCGAAACCATTCTTAAATACGAGAGTGGTTTTTGGCTTTATGGATTTTGTTTTTTACGCGTTTATACTAAGTCTTTCAAGCTATGTAATTTTATCCCTTTGCCGGAATCAAATTTTTTTCGTTCATTTTTTAATTCTCGCGCTAATTTATCTGTATTCCATAAACGAATCAAATGCCTGATAAACTCGCTGCTTGAGGCAAATTGACCTTTTTTTACTTCATTTTTTACTTCTTTAACCATAACCTTTGGCAAAGAAATATTTAAAATTTCACGCATATTTTTAAATTTATTATTGTAATAATTTGTATTACAATAATACATCATCCATATTTTTTTGTCAATGGAAGATTGATTTTTTGAAATTATTCTTGAATTTAATGGTGGTTTTTGGTTTTAGAATTTTTACTTTTTATGTATTTTTTAGACTTATATTTTTTAAAAAGTTTTTTATTATTGCGTATAACAGGAGTTGTATCTGAAGTTTTTGAAATACCTTTTTAAATTTATTATTATTTCAAAAATTTGGGTGAAAGAAATTTATACTCCTTATTATTATTTCTCTGTA
>JAGLJD010000189.1 GCA_023142625.1 Candidatus Parcubacteria bacterium
AATCCGCTGATAAAATACTCGCGCGGAACACCGATTTTCAACCCCGCGACACCACCTGATAATTCCCCTGAATAATTATCGACTTTAATCTGCGGAGTTGTTGAATCGCGCTTGTCATAGCCAGCCACGCTCTCTAAAACAATAGCTATATCCTCAACCGTCTTTGCTATAATTCCGATTGTGTCTAAAGACGATGCCATGCTCATCACGCCATATCGCGAAACTCTGCCATAAGTCGGCTTCAGTCCCGCTACTCCGCAAAAAGCAGCTGGCTGCCTGATGGATCCGCCAGTATCCGTAGCCAAAGAAAACGCCGCCATATCCGCAGATATTGACGCTGCCGACCCGCCAGAAGATCCGCCCGCCACTCTTTCTAAATCACGCGGATTTTTAACAGGACCGAAAGCCGAGGTTTCAGTTGACGAACCCATAGTAAATTCATCCGTGTTGACTTTGCCAAGAATAACAGCGCCGCTATTTTTTATTCTCTTTACAGCCGTAGCGTTATACGGCGCTATATAATTTTTTAAAATATTAGAGCCGGCAGTCGCCTTGACGCCCTTGACGCAAAAACAGTCTTTTACGCTTACTGGAACGCCAGATAATAATCCGATTTTATCACGCTTTTTAATTTTTACATCAATTTTTTCCGCCTGCTTTATCGCTAAATCAAAAGTCGTTGTGATAAAAGCGTTAATTTTGCTGTCTTTTTTCTTAATCGCCGCAATATAACTTTCTGCTAATTCTTTGCAAGAAAAATCCCTATTTTTCAATCCGCTATGAATCTGTTTTATTGTTAATTTGTTTAAATCCATATTTTTATTTAAAAAATTATTCAAAAACGCTTTTTACTTTAAATAAATCGCTTTCTCTTTCTGGAGCGCTTTTTAAAATATCTTTTTGTATTCCAAAATCAACGGCATTGTCGTCTCGCGTTACATTTTCCAAGCCGGTAATCTGCGAAATCGGCTCTATGCCTTTAGTGTCAAGTTTTTTTATTTTTTCAACATATTCCAAAATAGAAGAAATCTGCCGCGAAAATTTTTCTTCCTCTTCCGCGGTTAATTCCAATCTGGCTAATTTAGCGATATGTTTTATCTCTTTTGTCGTGAGCATATTTTTAAATTAAATAAATTTAAGTGGACCATAAGGGACTTGCCACGGCATCCGCCGTGGCACCCTGTCGGATGACAGGGTAAACCCTTGACCTCTCCAATATCCATCGGAGCGCTCTAACTTCGCCCCGCACCTTTTGTGGAGATGATGGGACTTGAACCCACAACCTCTTCCATGCCATGGAAACGCGCTACCAGTTGCGCCACATCCCCTAAAAAGGTGCGAGGCAAGCCTGAGCTAATAGCCCTTTAATTTTAGTTTAAAGGTTTTTGCCTTTGCTGTCAATTTAAAAAAAACAAAAAAACGGGAATTGTTCCCGTTTTTATTTTTATCTAAAATTTTCAAATTTCGCTATTCTTTTACCTGCTCAACAATCTTGTTAAAAATTGGTCTGTTATTCTGCGCTAAGCCAGCTAAAATTTTTCTGTCTAATTCAATCTTATTCTTTTTCAGTAAATTTATAAATTTAGAATAGCTTAATCCTTGCTCGCGGACCGCTCCGTTGATTTTTATCTGCCACAAGCCGCGAAAATTAGCTTTCTTTTTTTTGCGGTCAGCGTAAGCATGAGCGCCTGCTTTTGTCGCGGCAGTCTTGGCTAATTTAATAAGATTTTTTCTCCCCCATTTAAAACCTTTAACTTTGTCTAAAAGCTTTCTTCTTTTTTTAACATGGGTTGTTCCTCTTTTTACTCTTGGCATATATTTTAAATTAAAAAATAAAAATGAAAAATGAAAAACTATAAATACAACACTATCTCTTTAACAATTTTTTTGTAAAAATTTTTTAAAAAATTTGATGTTATAAAAAAATTTATACAAAAAAATTGTCAAAGTTCAAATGTTAAAATCATACTGTCTTTGCGAGCGGAGTGCAACGGAGCGAAGCAATCTCATTACTAA
>JAGLJD010000019.1 GCA_023142625.1 Candidatus Parcubacteria bacterium
TAAATATTCCAAGCAGAAAAGATATTGTTGGTTTGAATAATAAGGTTGAAAAATTAGATAAAAAATTGGGTGAAAAAAAATAATTTTTTTTCAATACAGGCGTCAAATGCTGAATAAACTTATTCGGCATTTGCGGTTTGTGTTTCATTGATTTTGATTATGTTTAATTTAAAACAAAAATATAAAAATTTTAAGCGAGTTAAAGAAATATTGCTTGTTTTAAGTAAATATAGCTTGGGTTATTTTTTGAATTTGCCAGCCGTAGAAAAATATTTTAAAATCGGCAAAAAAATTTTTGTTAAAAAAATAAAAAAAGATGCTTTTGGGCGTTTAACCATACCGCAAAGAACGCGTTTAGCTTGCGAAGAATTGGGTCCGACTTTTGTTAAATTAGGGCAAATTTTAAGCACTCGTCCTGATTTAATCCCCCGTGAATTCACTGAGGAGTTTAGCAAATTACAAGATAATGTCCCGCCTTTCGCTTTTTTTCAAGTAGAAAAATTATTTGAAGAAGAATTTGGCAAGTCTATAGATGAATTATTTGTTGAATTTAATGATCGTCCTGTGGCGGCGGCCTCTTTAAGTCAAGTGCATAAAGCTAAATTAGCTAATGGCGAAGTGGTGGCAGTTAAAATACAGCGACCGAATATTAAAGAGCGCATTAAATCAGATATTTCTATCTTATTTGATTTGGTGAAATTTATGGAAAAAAAGTTGGTGAACGGCTATATTTACCAGCCGATGGAGATAGTTAAAGAATTTTCCAGAACTATAAAACAAGAGTTGGATTTTGTAAGCGAGGGGCGCAATATTGATAAATTCAGGATAAATTTTAAAGAAAACGAAGCTGTTTGTATTCCTAAAGTCTATTGGCAATTAACAACTCCGAAAATATTAACTATGGAATATATAAACGGGGTTAAAATTTCTGATGTTAATAAGTCAAAAAATTCACGATTTGATAAAAAAATAATTTCCGCGCGCGGGGCTGATATGATATTAAAACAAATTTTTAAAGACGGTTTTTTTCATGGCGATCCTCACCCGGGAAATATTTTTGTAATGAAAAATAATGTAGTCGCTTTGCTTGATTTTGGCATGGTAGGCAGAGTAGACGAGGACACTATGGCTGATATGGCAAATTTGTTAATTGCCACTATTGAAAAAGATGCTGATAAAATTATTAAAATTTTAGAAAAAATGGACATTGTTTGTTCAGATATAAATTTAAAAGAATTAAAAATTGAAATTAAGAATTTTGTTGATAAATATTATGGAATTTCTTTAAAACAGTTGGAAATAGGTGTTATCATAGAAGAAATTTTAGAAATTATGATTCATCATCAAATTAAAATTCCCAGTGATTTAGTATTACTAAGCAAATCTTTAGTCATTATTGAGTGGGTTGGCAGGGATCTTGATCCTGATTTTGATATGGTGTCTCACGCCAAGCCTTTTGCCAAAGAACTGCTTAGCAAAAAATACTCAATAATTAATCTATGGAAAAAAGGCAGAGCGACGACCGAGGAGTTATTTGATTTTTTACAAATTTTCCCCAAAGAATTTTCACTGCTGATTAAAAGTTTAAGAAAGGGGGAATTTAATATTAATTTTCAGCACAAAGGATTAGAAAGATTAATTTTAGAAATAGACCGTGCCAGTAATCGCCTGTCTTTTAGCATGATTATCGGCTCTTTAATAATCGGCTCTTCTTTTGTCATTCAAGCCAATATCGGGCCTTTCATTTTCGGATATCCCGCAATCGGAATCATCGGATATTTATTTGCGAGTTTTTTAGGCTTATTTTTAATAATTTCAATTTTACGATCAGGGAAATGGAAATAAAAAGCATTATGTCGGAACAAAGCAAGCAAAAAAAATTAGTCGCGTTATCTCTTGGCGGAGGCGGAGCTAAAACATTCGCTCATTTGGGAGTATTGGACGCGTTAAGAGATGAGGGAATTAAAATAGATTTTTTAACAGCATGTTCGTCAGCGTCAATTATCGGATTTCTTTTTTGCATTGGCGTCTCTAGCGATGAAATTAAAAAAGAATTTAGAAAAAAAAGAAAATGGATATGGCTTATTAAAAGATCTATTTTTAAGCGGGTATTAAAAAAATTTATTAAAGAAAAAAATATTACTGATTTAGGTCAATTAAAAATTCCATTATCAATAGTAACCGTTGATTTGAAAAAAGGGAAAGAAATTATTTTTGACAAAGGAGACCCTTTGCCGATTTGCTTGGGTTCATCGGCATTTCCCGGAATTTGGCAGCCTGTAAAATACAAAAATTATTATTTGATTGACGGCGGGATTTTAAATCCTGATCCTGCTGACATAGCGAGAGAAAAAGTCGGGCGAAAAGGGATTGTTATTAGCACTACTTTAAGAATGGAGTTTACAAAAGAAAAAATAGGAAGCCGTTTTAACACTATCCTAAAATCAATTTACCTTTTGCAATTTAAATACAGAGATAAAATAATAAAAGAAAATTCAAATATTATAATATCGCCATTAGACAATTTAAAAATAAATTTTTCTGATTGGAAAGAAACATTTACCGGTTATTTTAGCAATAATAAAATAGAAAAATTTTATCAAAAAGGATACAAAGCAACTATCAAAGAAATGCCGAGGATAAAAAAATTAATAAGGAATACATGAACCTGCCAAAATTTTCAGTTGACAAGCCAGTGACAATTACAATGATGGTTTTAATCATCGTTGTTTTCGGTTTTATCTCTTTTTTCCGTTTAGGATTGGATATGCTGCCCGACATTGAATTTCCCGTTGTTTCCGTAATCACTTCATATAGCGGCGTTTCCAGCAAAGATATTGAAGATGTTTTAACTAAGCCGATTGAAGACGCGATTGCTACGGTTAAAGATGTAAAAAAAATCAATTCAATTTCACAAGAAGGAATGTCCGCCGTAATGATTGAATTTAACAGCGGAACCAATGTTGATTTCGCGGCCCAGGATATTCGGGATAAAATCGGCTTAATGGAGGATTATTTGCCGCAAGATTCCAATAAGCCGTTAGTGGTTAAAATGGATGTTGGCGCCATGCCAATATTGGCTTATGGGATTACTTCTGACAGCCTGGCAATTTTGGAATTAAAAAAAATATTAGAAGATAATATTAAGGAGAAGATTGAAAGATTAGACGGCGTGGCTTCAGTTGAATTGCGAGGCGGGCAGGAGCGGGAGATTTTAGTTAAATTAAACAAGCCGCAATTAGAAATTTACGGCATTACTCAAACGCAAATCGCGCAAATTTTACATGGAGAGAATATTAACTTGTCAGGCGGTTTTATAGAACAGGGTTTGCAAGAATTTCCCTTGCGAACCGAAGGGGAATTTAAAAATTTAAAAGAGATAGAAGATACCGTTATCGTTATAAAAGACGGAACGCCGATATATTTAAAAGATGTCGCGCAAATCGTTGATACGCATCAAGAGACAAGAAGCTATTGCCGCACTAATAAAAAAGACAGCATATTATTATTAGCAAGCAAGCAATCAGGCGCGAACACCT
>JAGLJD010000190.1 GCA_023142625.1 Candidatus Parcubacteria bacterium
TTTTTGCTCCAATATTTCCCAAAAACTCGGGAAAGTTTTATTGACGCATGACGGATCGTTGATTTTTAGATTTCCTATTTTTGTTCCCAAAATAGCGAAACTCATTGCCATTCTATGGTCATCATAAGTATCAATGCTTATTTTAGATAAATCAACATCGCTAAAATCCTTTTTTTCATCTATCTCAATAAAATCTTTTCCCTCCCTGACTTTTACGCCTAATTTTTTTAATTCAGCTACCGGCGCTGAAATGCGATCGCATTCTTTTAGTTTTAAATTGGCAATTCCAGTAATTAAAGTTTTGCCGGGAATAAACGGGGCTATCGCCATTAAGGTTGTCGCTGTGTCGGGAATATCCTCCATATTTATCTCTTTTAAACTGTCTAATTTTCCGTTTCGCGAACCTGTAATTTTTATCTCGCTATCGCTTAATTCAACTTTCGCGCCCAACTTTTCACAAACTTTATAAAATTTAAAATCTCCTTGGACGCTATTTTTGCCTAAATTTTTTAAAATTATTTTTCCTCCGTGAATTGCCGCTAATGCCATAAAATATGAGGCGGCAGACGCGTCTCCTTCAACAATAATTTTTGCTGGCTTATATTTTTGCGACTGGACAAAAAAACTTCTGTAATTGCTGTTTTCAACAACCGCGCCGAACTTTTTCATCTCATTGACAGTTATATCAATATACGGCTTGCTTGTTAAATTCCCCTCAACTTCAATTTTTAATCCTTTCGACAAAACAGGCGCAATCTGCAGAAGCGCTGTAAAATACTGGCTGGACAAATCGCCTTTCATTTTTATTTTTGACTTTAAATTTTCTCTGCCGATAATTTCAAGCGGTAAAAATCCATTTCGCGATTTTATTTCAGCGCCAAGTTCTTTTAAAGAATCTATCAAATATTTATTCGGACGCGCGCGCAAAGATTCATTCCCGTCTATTACGGTTTTCTGTTTTCGCAGCGCCGCTACAGCCAAAAGAAGGCGGGTTGAAACACCGCTTCCGCCTAAATACAGCTTTTTCTCTCCGCTGGCAAACTTGCCTACCTGCCCGAAAATTTTCAGCCCTCCGCTAATTTTTTCAATTTTAATTCCTAATTCTTTTAGCGCTTCTATCATTCTATCCGCGTCATCGCATTCTGCCGGGCGCAAAATTTCGCTTTCGCCATTTGCCAAGCTTGCCAAAACGAAATCCCGCAAAGTAATAGACTTGCTCCCGGGCAAAAAAATTTCCGCGTTTATTTTATTCTCAATTTTTAAAACTTTCTTCTGATTCATTTTTATTTATTTCATATTTACGCGGCAAGCCTATTATCAGAAAATCTATTATGCTTTTTATACCAATCATCTAAATCCTGTTTATATTCACCGTCACCTGTTTCAAACTTAGCAATAAAATCATTAATAATTTGTTGCATCTTTTTTTCTTTAAAATCAAGATTATTAAGGGCGTCTTGCTTTTTTAATTTTTCATATTCATCTTTAATCCATAAATACGCAATTTCTTTGCCAATCTTTTTTTCATACGCATGCTCAATAAGTATTTTTACGACTTTAATCTCTGAATATTCCTCTTGTTGATATTGCCTATGGCCTTCAAGCGCTTGTTTAACATCGGCAAGGTGAAGAATGTCAGCCATATCCGCGCTAATCTGTAAAGAACTGATGGCAACAGGATAAGATTCCTCGTCTTTTTTATGATGATGCTGTCCTGCAATTTCAGCTACTACAGGGAAACCTTTTTCACGAAGAATGCGCTCGGAAAATTCAGCATGCTTGTCAATAATATCCATTAAAGAAATATCAGTTGAAATATTCCATTTTTCTTCTAACTCTTTTGCCTCCTCCTTGCTTATCGCCATATTTATTGGAACGATTTGGTTCGCGCGAAGATTTTTCTCTTTCATGCGCGCTAATAGTTCATCTTTATTCGGGTTGCTTTTCGGCTCAAAATCAAATTTAGCGAGCATCTCTTTAGTTATTTGCTCTTGTTTAATTATATCAATAAATATTTTATCCCACTCATTTTTTTTAATGGTATTTTTGATAATAAAATGAGGAATTTCAATCTTGCCGATATCATGAGTTAGGCAGGCAAACTTAAAACGCTCAATCTCAACGCCTTCTTCTTCAATTATTCGCGAAAGCACAATATTTCCAGAAAGCGCTTTTTCAACTTTTTCTTTGGCTATTTGATATGTTTTAACGCCATGTTCAGCCGTATTAGGATCATGCAATTCTTGAATTGTTAATAATTCGCAAAGCGCTTCGTATTTTGTTGGAAAATCGGAGAAATCAATACGCTCTTTGAAAAATTCTTTTACGCGCGTTTTTTCATTATCAAACAGCCCCTTTTTTTTAAGCTCTTTTTCTATTTCATTAAAATTACCGCCCTGCGCGATTGATCTCGCGGTATTTTCAGGCGACTCCTGATTATTATTAAATTTTTCTGTTTCAAAATTCATTTTTTTATATTTTTCTTTTTAATCATTTTATTGTTTATTATTTTTTAAAATCATTGCTTTTTCAAGCAACTCAATATCACCCTTTACATTCTTTCCTTTAAAATAATTATTTTATCCGATGAAACTATTTTCTCTCCCATAAATCCAGCATAACCAGCGCGGACAGCGCTTCTGCTACCGGGGGAACTCTTATTACGATGCACGGATCGTGCCGTCCGCTGATTGTTATTTTTTCGTTTTTTAGAGTTTTAATATTTACTGTGTCCTGCTTAATTCCGATTGACGCAGTCGGTTTTATCGCCAGCCGAAAAACAACAGGCATTGAATTTGTAATTCCTCCTAAAATTCCGCCT
>JAGLJD010000191.1 GCA_023142625.1 Candidatus Parcubacteria bacterium
GAAAACGGTAAAGTTTTATTCATTGATGAATTTGATAACAGTCTTCATCCTCTTTTGACTAAATTTATTATTGATCTATTCGAAAAGGATAACTCAGGCAATGCTCAATTAGTAGTTACTACTCACGACACAAGTTTACTCTCATACAAAAACGATTTCAGTAAAGAACAATTTTGGTTCACAGAAAAAGATAAATTCGGTTCTGGCAGCTTATTTTCTTTGGCTGAATTTGACCTAGATTTAAGAAATGATACTGAATTTTCTAAAAAATACCTTAAGGGCAGATTCGGAGCATTGCCATTTATTGATTCTGTATAATTTAAAAAATATGAGCAAAAAGTTAGAATGTAAATTAAATAGAAAATACGATACACGAAAACAGTATAAATTTATTTATATTTTTACAGAAGGAGAAAAAACTGAAGTAAATTATTTTGAATCAAAAAAGAAAGAAATTGAAACAGAAATTAGAAGACAAAATATTAAGATAAAAATTGCAGGTACTGGATATAATACTTTAAAACTTGTAAATTTTGCGATAGAATTTATAAAAGAAAGAAATATTAAAATTGATAATTCGGAAAATAGCGATGAGTGCTGGGTTGTTTTTGATAAAGATAATTTTGATCAGCATTTTGATAATGCGATAATTAAGGCAGGGGTAAATAATTTAGAAGTAGCTTATTCAAATGAATGTTTTGAAATATGGTTTTTGTTGCATTTTATTCCGCTTAGTTCGGCTATTAGCAGGAAAGATTATATATTAAAATTAACGGATAATCTAAAAAAACTTACAGGCAACTCTAAAATAAGATATAGTAAAATATCAAAAGATATGTACCTTTTACTAAAGGATACTGAAAAAGATGCAATTAGAAATGCTAAAAAACTGTTAAATATGCATAAAAACGAAAAATCATTTTCAAAAAAGAATCCCTCAACAACGGTTTATCTGCTTGTTGAAAATTTAAATAAATTAAAGAAAGAATAAGGAGTTTTAAAAAATAAATTTTTATTGAGTCCTTTCATAAAAGCACAAAATATTAAAAAGCGGGATTTTAATCCCGCTTTTTTGATGTTTATTGTAGCAGATTGATATTTTTAGTTTTTTTATTCCAAATGAATTGATTTTTCAAATTCTTTCATTCGGTTTTTCAGTTCAGGAAATTTTTCTAATTCTGAATTCATTGTTAAAATTTGCTCTGCCTCGTCTCTAACTTTTTGCATAAGTTCATAGTCGAAAAGCGTGGCGATTTTTAATTTAGGGAGCCCTGACTGCTCCTGTCCGTAAATATCGCCGGCGCCCCTGAATTCCAAATCTCGGCGCGCAAGTTCAAATCCATCATTACAATCAACTAACGCCTCCAATCTATTACTGGCTTTAGCCGTTAAATTATCGCTGAATAAAAAACAGTAAGACTGAAACGCGCTCCGTCCGACCCGTCCGCGGAATTGGTGCAGTTGCGCCAACCCGAACCGCTCCGCACCTTCTATCATTATAATAGTTGCATTGGGGATATCAACGCCGACTTCCACAACAGAAGTTGCCACTAAAACTTTTGTTTTGTTGTTTAAAAAATTTTGCATTATTTTTTCTTTTTTTTCCGCCTTTAGTTTGCCATGCAAAATTTCTATTTTAATATCCGGGAAAATTTTTTTGTTTAATTTTTCATATTCCTCGCTCACGGATTTCACCCCTAATTTATCGCTTGGATCAATTAGAGGGCAGATTACGAATATTTGTCTCCCATCCCCTATCTGTTTTTGGATAAATTCATAAGCTTTTTGCCTTTTATTATTTTCAACGATTTTTGTCAAAACTTTTTTTCTGTTTTTCGGCATCTCTTTAATAACGCTCAAATCCAAATCGCCATCAAGCGCTAAATGCAAGGTTCTCGGGATCGGCGTAGCTGTCATTGACAGAAAATGGGGCATTTCGGATGTCGGATGTCGGATGT
>JAGLJD010000192.1 GCA_023142625.1 Candidatus Parcubacteria bacterium
CCGTGTTAAGATTTTGAAAATATCCAATCACACTTTTATGGTTATGTTTATTTGTTTTTAATTTTTGCATTGTATTACAAAAAATTTCACCTTGCAATTTAGAATATTCTATGGATAAATTTTTTCGTTCATTTAATTTTTCTATTTCTTTTTTTGTAAAAATTATTTTCTCAATATTCTTTTCTTTGATATATATGGCAAGTAAAAGTGTTGTTTTGTGTGCATTGTCTTTTTCAAAATCTACAGCTATTCCATCTATAAAATTCTTGTACTCATTAACCTTAAAATATGAAAGGAAATTATCAAAAACTATTATAGATTTTTTTACAAAAGCTAAATCAAAAATATCTACTTTGTTAAATAGTTTGTAGCTTTTAATAGTTGTCTTTAATTCGGAGTTATTTTCTTCAAAATAAATAATGCGAGCCATACTACTCACAAGTCCCTCAAATTCTACTATATTAAATGGAACTGAAAATTCTTTTTTATTAGCCATAACTTGAAAAGCTTGTTCCCAGATATTTTTTAAGCTGTCTTCAATTTTTATTTTTAAGAAGTGTGCATTTATGATTTCAATATCGCCATTGTCATAAATTTCTTTCCCATCAATTTTTATATTTTTTATGAATTTTTTTATGTTCAAGCTAAATAATAATCCAATGCCCTTTTTAACTTTACCGCCATTATTTTTTGCCTGTTCTATGATTTTAGAAATTATTTCCAAAGCGGGAATATAATCTATTTTATATCCATTAATTAAGTCTACTTTTTTACCGAGTAAAATACTGTCAGATTCGTTATATTTTTTTAAAAGCTTGTTAATTTTTGTTAATATATTTTCCCATTTTTGTTTTTGATTGTCATTTTTTAATATTTCAAATAATTCTTTTTCGTGCGGCTCATTAAAAGAAAGTAAAACTTCTTTAAGTTTTTTTAAAGAATTATGGATATCAAAAATGCTATTTTGTCTCCTCGTGTCAAAAAGATTTGATTTTGGAATATTAAATTTTGTAAAAAATTCAATTTTCTTTAAATATTTTTCAAATTCTAAAAATTTTTCTTTATATACATTATACTCATTTATATTTTCCTCTATATTGTCTATCTTTTTTAGATCTTCATTGTCTGGAACATACAATTTAAATAATTGTAATTCTTCTTTATTCAGTTGTTTGTTTAACTCAAAAAAACGCTCTAAAATGTCCACTGAGGGCAATATGTCAATAGTTGGAATTTTATTTAACTTTACAAAATCCCATATTTCACTATCAGCACTCTTTAACGCTGATATGTAATTATTTATTTTAGCTTGTGAAATAACCAAATCGTCATCATAATGAACATTGTCTGAAATTTTAAATTCGTTGTTATTTTGAAATTCAGCAATAAATTTAGCAGAAGCAATAGGTGAAAATTTTTCTGTTTCTATTATTATTTCCTCTCTGGAATCCAGAAGAGATTTTTTTTCAAATTCGTTATTTTTTCGTGTGATTGTTTCTCTAATTTCTTGCAGTTCTTTTTGTTTTCGTTCTCTTTTTTTATCCGTAAATTTTATATTATCTGATAAGGTCGTATTTATTTTAGATATAGATAACTGTAAATCACTATTTCTGGAATTTGTCTCTACTTGTGAAACAACCATACTGCTAAT
>JAGLJD010000193.1 GCA_023142625.1 Candidatus Parcubacteria bacterium
GTTTGGAATCCTGATAAAATCGTTGTCACTCCTGATCATTTTGTGCCGAATAAAGATATTAAAAGCGCCCAGCTCGCAAAAGAACTGAACGACTGGGCGGAAGAGCAGGGAATTAAGCATCATTATAAATTAGGCTGTCATGGGATTTGCCACGCAATTCTGCCTGAACAGGGTCATATTAAGCCAGGGATGGTCGTGGTCGGCGCGGATTCGCATACTTGCACTTATGGCGCGCTCGGGTGTTTTTCTACTGGGATTGGATCAACAGATTGCGCTTTTGTTTTAGCTACTGGAAAATTATGGTTCAAGATTCCTAATACTATCCGTTTTAATATTACGGGAAAATTAAAGCCTGAAACAACCGCGAAAGATGTTATTCTGTTTATTATAAAACAGACTGGCGTTGACGGTGCACAATACAAAGCGATGGAATTTGGCGGAGAGGCTATTGAGCAAATGAGCGAAGAGGAAAAATTAACAATCTGCAATATGGCGATTGAAGCTGGCGCTAAAAACGGAATTATTGAAACTGAAGAATATTTTTCTGATAAAGGCTGCGATTATGAAAAAATTTATAATTTTGACATTTCTGATTTAGAACCGATAGTTGCTTATCCGCATCTGCCTTCCAACGGCAAGCCGATTAGCGAGGCGGAAAAAGACAATATTAAAATAGACCAGGCATTTATCGGCTCTTGCACAAACGGCAGATTTTCAGATTTAAAGCAGGCGGCAGATATTTTAAAAGGTAAAAAAGTGAAATGCCGAACTATTGTAATTCCAGCGACAACGGATATTTATAAAAAATGCCTTCGAGAAGGGCTGATAGAAATTTTTATCAATGCTGGCTGCATATTTTCCACCCCGACTTGCGGACCATGCCTTGGCGGACATATGGGCGTCTTGGCAAAAGGCGAAAAATGCGTTTCTACTTCCAACCGCAATTTTGTCGGCAGAATGGGGCACCCCGAAAGCGAAGTCTATCTAGCTTCGCCGATAATTGTGGCAGCCTCGGCATTAGAGGGACGGATTGTTGGGGTTTAAAATTATAGTATTTTAATTAAGTTTTTGTTTTATTTATTTTTCTTTTAATTAACAAAAAATCACCTGTCTTTACGAGGAGGCGAATAAGCGTAGCGAATGAGGTGCGACGAAGCAATCTCATTGTTTATGTAAAAATGTTTGTAATTATAGACTTTTTCGCTCAGTAATGAGATTGCTTCGTCGCTCTCTCTCACTGCGTTTTCGTTCGGCTCCTCACAAAGACAGGAAGGGGAAAATACTCATCATTAAATTATTTTTTATGCGAAAAAAGTGGCAAATAGCCGAAATAATTAACCAAAAATTTATTGATAAATTTTCTGAAATCAATCCTATTATCTTACAATTATTACACAGCAGGGGAATTATTGAGCAGAAAAAGATTGATGAATTTTTATCGCCAGACTATGAAAAACTTCACAGTCCTTTTTTGTTTTCAGACATAAAAAAAATAGCCGCCAGAATTAAAGAGGCGGTTAAAAAAAAAGAAAAAATTTTCGTATATGGAGATTATGACGCGGATGGAGTGACAGCCTCGGCGCTTTTAATTTCTTGCTTGAAGAAAATTAACGCTCACTGCGATATCTATATTCC
>JAGLJD010000002.1 GCA_023142625.1 Candidatus Parcubacteria bacterium
TGCCGTAAATATCCAAAACAACCACTCTGTCCGCGCCGTTAAAACTTTTAGCAAAATCGGCAAGCAGCGCTTTTGTCCTTGAAAAAGAATGCGGCTGAAAAACAACCAAAAATTTTCTATCTTTAAAATTCTGTTTTGCCGTTTTTATGGTCGCTTTAATTTCTGCTGGGTGATGCGCGTAGTCGTCATAAATAACAAAATTTTTAAACTTTCCTTTTTCCTCCATCCTTCTTTCAGCGCCGGCAAAATCAGTTAGAGTTTTTTTAACAATTTTCAAATCTATTTTAAAAACTTGAGACAGCGCGATAACCGGCAAAGAGTTTAAAATATTATGCTCGCCTAAAACTTTAAGTTCAAATATTCCTAACTTTTTTTTATTCACAAAAATATTAAATCTATTTTTTCCGTTATTATCGCTTAATATTTTGTAAGTTATATCTCCGCTATTTTTTCCAAAACCGATAACTTTCGCTTTAATCCCCTTTATTACCTCCTTTACATTTTTATCGTCAAAATTTGCAATCACGACGCAATCTTTGCCTAATTTTTTTACAAATTTACTAAAAGCGCTTTTATACTCTTTTATGGTCGGAAAAAAATCAGGATGATCAAAATCAATATTATTCAAAATAATAATTTTCGGCTGATAATACCGCAATTTATTCTGGTATTCGTCAGCTTCTAAAACAAAATATTTTGACTTGCCGATAATCGCGTTTCCTTTAAAATTTTTTACCAGCGAGCCGACCAAGACAGTTGGATCTAATTTCGCTTTTTGCAGCAGCAACCCTGACATAGCGGTGACGGTTGTCTTTCCATGCGTTCCGCAGACTGCGATGCCGAATTTTTCATTGAACAGATCCGCTAATGCCACAGGATACGGCAAAATTTTTAAACTCCTCTTTTTCGCCTCTTTTATTTCTATATTATCATCTTTTACGCATGTTGAGTGAACGACTAAATTAACTTCTTTTGGCAGATTTTTTCTATTAAATTTTTTATAAACTCTGATTTCCGCTTTTTTCAAAACTTTGCCGTAAAAATGATCACCGCTATCAGAACCGATAACTTCGCATCCTAGTTTTTTATATATCTGCGCCAGCGCCGAAGTCCCAGCCCCCTCAATCCCGATAAAATATATTTTTTTTGATTTCAATTCCATAAATTTATCTTATAATTTTAGAAATAATCCGTCTATCTTTTTCTGCGCTTCAATCGTCTGCTGCAGACTCTCTATTATTTTTAAATAATGCCCTGCTTCTTCCGCGCTTAAATTTTTGCCGATTCTGTCTTTTATCCATTTGTCTAAAACTTGATAACCGCCGATATAATATTCCCAAACCTCTAAACCGACATTTTCAAAATATTGATTTTCGCTTATGTATAATCTTTTTTCTTTTTTATTATACTCTCTTTTTTCAATCTTGTTTAATCCGATTCCGCAAAATTTCGCTGTCGTCTTTTTTAATTTTCTGTTTTTCAACAGATGCAAATCTATCAATTCCTTGCCTATTTTACTTAACTCTTTAAACAGCTTATAATCTTTCGCAAATGGAATTCGCGGAAAATCTATTTTTAAAAATTCCTGATATTTTTTCCTGTATTTATTAGAATACAAAACCGCGTAAATATAATTAAAAACTTCTTCTGGCTTTATTATTTTATTATATTTCGCTTTTAACATTTCCAAAATTTCTTTTTTAATATTTGATCGCTTTGCCGGCTTGTCTAATTTATCAAACATAGCAACTGAACAATTTTTTTGTTCAGTGTATTGATCATAAAGGTAAAGCGGGAAAACATACGATTGATGCCCGATTAAATGTTTATCAGATAAAAAATTTGTTATAAAAATTTCATTAAAAATTTCTAACTTACTATTATTCATCATAACAAGACCCAAATTATCACCTAAAAAATTATCCATTATTTTACGCCTTGCTCTTTGTAAAATTTTTTGATTATAAATTATAAACCTATCATCAAATGGACGATAATTATATTTTTTTATTTGTTCGTCAATTTCTATATTTTTTAATTCATTGCGCCACCTTTTAACTAAATCTTTTTTTACTCCGTAATTCTGCATTGTAATCTCAAATAACCCTTTATCTCTAATAGATAATTTTGTTGTTAAATCCTGCTTATTAAAACCAACCAAAACATCGTCTTTGCCAGTGGCAATTCCAGCGTTGTATTTTTCAAAAATATCTTTAACAGAAATAAATTTGCTATACTCGCCTTCTAATCTAAAATCTTTCGGCACGAAAAAACAAAACGGCTCTTTTGCTTCCAAATTCTGCCATTTAGTATTTTTAACACTATGACTTTTTAAAAACTCAAATTTCTCTTTTCTTAAGCCATAAAAATCCGAGTATTTAATTTTGGATTTGCTGTTTTTCATAAAATTATATTTGTCTTTTAAAGAATCTTTTAATTAAAAAACTAATATAGGACGACGCCAATCCTATTACAAGTTCTATAATTTCATCGTCAATTTCTTTTTCTTTTTCAATTCCTTTAGAATGTCCAGCACCAGGCGTTTTGTTTCTAAGGGGTGCTATAATATGTTCTATACTATTATGAATGGGAATATTATAGGGACAATTAAAATAACCGCTGTCACGAACCCTATCAATAAGACTTTTCATTTGCCCTTTTTTATTCTTTATTTCCTTATCAATAATTCCATCATCTTTTGTAATTATATATTTTAATACAGTTTCTATGCTATCTGCTGCTTTTTTAATAGCCAATGGTTTATTTCCAGAATAATAACAAGTCATTGATTCCTGAAGTTCAATTTTTGCATTATCTAAATTTAATTCGCTGATAGCTAAAAAGGCTTTTTGTGATTCTACAAAATTTTCTTGTGATCCAATCTTTATTATTTCATTATTAATAATGCGATAACCAAAATTATCTATTTCAAATAAATTATTTATTTCTTGTATATAATTTTCTTTATTTATAGAATGATCTATATAAATTTGTACCGAATCTAAAAATCGCGTCTTGGTGCTTAAAGATTCATATCTTAAAAACTCTATCATTGTTGCTTCTCGTTTTCCATTATTCATTAGGGCAACTTCAGGCAATACTTCCCAACGATAATTTTCTAAAATTTCATTTTTTAAAAAATATTCTATTGAATTTATTCCCGTATAAAATCCATCCTCATTATAACAATTATCTTCTGAATAATTTTTCATAATTTTAATAACAGCTATCCTAGTTTTATTTTGCAATAAATAAGATGGTTTAATTGGTTTTACTTTAAATTTTTGAGAATACAAATTTTTTCTTAACATAAATTAATTTATGGATAATAAATTTATTGAATGATGCCTGAATTATAAAATACAAAATCCTGTCGCCCTAAATTCCGTCCAGATGACGGTCAGCCTTTGGCTGATATTTCAGGGTCTGTCATTACTATTCGCTAAATTATAATTGAGCAAAAAAAATTTGATTTTTTACTTTATGCTTCTTAATGATAATTCAATGAATTACAAGCACAGATCCTGAAATAAATTCAGGATGACAATAAAAATAATAAAAAGGTCAATAAAATCCATCTATAATTTAACCAACAAAATAATGCTCACACCCTGCTGAATATTAAAAACATTCTCATCCTTTCCGCCTGCTGGCGTTTTTTCTTTCCGCTTGGCATTTCCGTGCAGATTTAAAATATAAATTTCGTCAAAATCCTCGCTTAATTTTCGCCGCATATCGCGATGAATCAATCCGTCAAGATAAGAATTATTTGTAATAATGCCGACAATTCCTTTTCCAACCCGCTTGATTTTATAATGCGCGAACGCTATAAATTTAATGTAATCATCAGACAGCGGCTGGATATTTTTCTCTTCTTTTCTCACTATCTCTTTGTAACTTTCATAAACTTCATTCAATTCAGAATCTTTTTTAATAACATTTGACGAACTTACAGAATAAGGCGGATTGCCCATTATAACCAAAACTGGCTTTTCTTTTTTCACTTTTCCTGCTTTCCGCGCCTCTTCGGACAGATCAGAAATAAAAATTTCATTCTGCCCTTCAATATTTGTAAAATCCAAAGTATTAGTCAGATAAAGCTTGAAGCGGTCGTCGTCATCCATTTTATACCCCAAATCTTCAAGCAACAGCGCGATTTTCAAATGCCCTATTATCCAAGACGCCATTGAGATTTCAAAACTGTAAAAATTTTCTAAAATATGATCCTTGACAACTGTCAGCCAAGATCCGGGATTATTGCCTGCGTCAATCTCCTTTTTTGTCTCTATTATCGCTTGCGCTGGAAATGTGCAAGTGCCAGAAGCAAAATCAAGCAGAGTGACGCCGCGCGAAGCAAAACCGAATTCTTTCTTAAATCTCTTTTTTAATAAATCATTGATGGAACTCACAATATATTCTGCTACTGGCAATGGCGTATAATATTCGCCCATTCTTTTCCTTTTTTCAGGATCATATTCAATTAAAAATGTCTCGTAAAAATGCAAAATCGGATCCTTGCCTTTTTCTTTGCGAAGATCTTTCTTGATTTTTTCAATGTCGCAATACGCAAGAACCGTGGCAATGTCGTCAATAATATAATCAATATTTTGCGTTAAATCCCTGCGGGACACAAAAGCGAAAGTATCGCGCAAAATTTTTAAATTTTTCGGGATTAAATCTTGGGCTACAATCCTATTAAAATTTTTGCCTTTTTCCTTAAACTTTAAGCGCGCGATAAATAATCCATAAGCGACTGTCTGGGCATAAATGTCCGCAAAATATTCTTCGCTTAAATCAGGCATTAAATATTTTTTAAAAGCCCTATAAATTTTATCAACATCGGTCTCTATATCATTGGTTAATTCTTCAAACAGCGGCTCTCTCATTCTTTTCGCGCGAGACGCTAATTCTATCGCTAACTGCTTTGCTGTCTTTCTTTCAGGAATTGAAAAACTTATAAAATCCTCAAACAGCCCTAAACATTTTTCTCGGTTTTCAACTGGCGTTAAAATTTTAATTTGAACTATTATATTCGGCTGCAATATGCGGACTTTTTTAATCCATCTCTTTTCGCTTTTTCGCCAAAGCCAAAAATCAATAAAATTCGTCAAAATAAAATTATCAAAATCTTTTTTATATCTTTCAATCTGCTCCGTGAACTCAACGGCTTCTAAATTCGGCGTTTTTAAAAAATCTTTTGCTTCAATAAAACCGATCAATTCTTTTCCGATGCGGACGACAAAATCCGGCTTGCTTCCCTGTTTCTTTTTCGGCAGGCTTGTTATTGACGCTTTCGCGTTTTTCTTAACAGCAAAAAATTGATCAAATAATTTAACCATTTCAGGATAATAGCTTTCTTCTGTCGCGTCTCCGCTTTTATAAATTTTCAACAGACTCTCTAAATACTGATTAAACATATATTGCGTTATTTTTCTATAAATCTAAAATCTAATTACTTTGAATTACGAAATGCATCCTTTTTTGTCATTTTGAGCCGATAGGCGAAAAATCCCTTAAACATTACTTCTGTTTATAGTATTATTTAAGCGATTTCTCTCTTCGCTACCGCTCCGTTCGAAATGACAAAATGTTATTTCGTAATTCAAGGTAATTATCTAATAGACCCGCTGAATTATTCATTCAGCGGGTCTATTTTTTTACAAAAATTACAAACTCAAATCCAGTTCATTGACCTTTTCCCAGTCCTTTTCGTTTAATATTGTAATCTTGCTCTCGCCGATTATGTAAAGATAATCGCTCAAATATATCGCTCTTTTGGGACGCAGTCCGCTCACGGCTTTTATCAGCTTAATTTCGCTGTCTTTATAAGAAAAAATATAACTTCCTTTGTTTCCGGGCAGAAAGAAAATTTGATGCTTGCTGTCAAGCAAGAAAGCGTGATGATTATTTAAAATCTCTGAATGATATTCATCTAAAATATATTTTG
>JAGLJD010000020.1 GCA_023142625.1 Candidatus Parcubacteria bacterium
AATCGGCTGAAAAAGTTTTTTTTGTCAAGTATCTTTTAAAAAACTTGCATGTAGTAATTAATTTTATTAAACTATGTAATAATAAAACTGATTAACTATAAACTAACCTATTGAAATTATATCCCAATTCCCTGCTCTGACCTACCGACCGTCAACAGGGGCTTTCAATATAATTTTAATAGTCATTTAATGAATTAAGTTTAAGCGGACTATAATTGCATTAAACATTCAGCCGTCTATATTTTTAAAACGATTTTTTGAATTTTTATATCAGTCTATTAATCTGATCAACTATTTTTGAAAGCGTAGGGTCGGTTGTGTCTAAATAGTATTATATAGTAGTTAAAATTAAAAGTCAACACAATATATAGTATATCAATAAAAGAATTAAAATTAAATTTAGAAGTTATTAATATGAAAAAAATAAAGGTATAACCTTATAGGGATTAGCACAAAACAACAAAAAGGACGCATTCAGATAACTTCTGCGCGCCCTTTTTGTTGTTTTGTGCATTGCGACAAGTAAGACAATTCGCTCGCTCGCCAGACCCTTCTGCAAAGCCTAGGCAAGCGCGATTGAATTGATCGCCTGTCTTAATAAACCGCTTTTCAATTCCTCCATTTCGTAAGTCAAAATAACTGGCATTGCGGAAAATTCGCCGTCTGTAAAACTTGACAAATATTCTTTTTGATAAATTTGCGGATCTATCTTGATATTTTCAAGTTTGTTAGTTTCAGAATTTACAAAAGCAATTTTGGTAGTGGTTCCACTCGGAACCATTTCGCCGGTTGTTTTGTTTTTAAACTCATTATAATCCCTATTAAGATAACTGACTATAATTCCTTTTTTTTCCATAATCTCACCCCCTTTCTGTTAATCTTGTCTTTCCGCCCGCTATCGCGGGCGGAAAGACGCAACAGGATTGAATTTAAGCGATTCTATGCTATTTCTTTAACTGATCTAACATAGTTAAAGTATCATATTTCGCGCAAATTCTATCCTTTATAATAAACCATTCTGATTTTGATTTCTCTTTTTGTTCTTGTAGAAATTCAAAGTTTTTTATCTCCGCGACTTCCGGCAACATTTTTATTTTTTTACTGATCAAACAATTCGTGTCGCTCCCTAAAATTCTTTTAATTTCATAAATCCAATTAGTGTTTTCCCGTAAAATTTTATCCGCTCTTGATAATGTCTGTGAAGTCCAATAAAGGTCAACCTCGTGGTGCCTATGCCGTCCTATAAAAATTGCCATTTCAGGAGGCAATTTGTCATAGTACCTTGACGGCATAATCGTCTGCACCTCATCTAAAATAACTATGCTGTTAGGCTCCACTGTATAAATATCCTCAAAGGTTTCTACCAAACGAAAGCCCGGAACATCAATTTTATAATTCGCATAGATATTTTTTCCTCTCGTTTTGTATTCCTCTTTTATCGGATTGACCGACCTTATTTTTTTCCCCAGACATTTCAATAGCGCTTTTTCTCCTTGCCATTTTATAACATCAATCAATTTATTTCCATAATTATATCTTATTTCCCTACTCGCCTCTATTGCTATTTTAGTAGCCCAATAAGTTTTACCGCTACCGGCAAGCCCTACAATTCCGTATATCATAATTTTTAAATTTTAATTTTTTCACTCTCTTTTTTTTCAATCGCTTTTAAATACTCTTTCATTTTTTCACTCTCAATTTCGTATTTTCTCCGCTCACTATCAAAAACATAAAACCCTAAAATACCGATAATCAGACCTGTTAAAAAAATAAAAATACTAGCCATAAAATTATTTATTAAAATTAGATTAAAGTTTTTTGTTTATCAATTCCGATTCTTTTAAAATAAAATTTATTTAATCCCTCAATTTTTTTTAATTTGTAATAGCGGCTTTTCCAATATTTTTTTTCATAAACGCTATTGTCTTTTTTTTCTAAAACTTTTTTTAAATTCATAAATACATTTTTTCTAAAATAATTTTTAAAAGGTGAAATAAAAAAAAGAAAAAAATTGTCAATTTAAAACAGTCTTTTATATACTGATTGTCAATTTCTATTTTCATTTTTTTTATTATTTAAAAAATCAAATAAAAGACTGCCGATAGATAAACCGATTACAAAACTGCCAGCCATTAAAATAAAAAAATAAAACATAAAATTATTTTCCCATAAACGGAATTTTGCCGTATATCCAAATTAAAATGTGCCATGTCTGTATCGCTAAAAAAAGCGTAAAAACGATTGATAAAAAAGAATACCAAGCCGCTGGCGAAAACATAATCGTGCCTATGCTTATTAAATTCACGCCATAGCCGACTACTGTTTTAAACAGATCAGGCACGGGGTATGTAGTCGCGTTAGGCAAAATGAAAGTTAAAGCAATTACCATATAAGACGCGACCATTATTAAAGTGGCTAAAATCATAAAAATTTTTTGACTTCGCACCGTATTTTTAAAAATACGGCTCATTAAAATTAAAATTTTTATTCCTCCTTATTGCTAGAAAAGAGAGAATAAAAAGCCCCGAATACTATCGGAAAAAGAGCAAGCATTAAGAATATATCAAAGTTTGTTTTTCTATTATCAGGTATGCCTACATTCAAGCAAATTTCCCCTGTGTCGCCGTGAACCTCGTTTCCTCCGGATCCCCAAAAATGCAAATCCATAGACGCAAAGCAGGTGGTGGTCGCTTGCGCGTCTATGGTGTTTTGCACTTCCTCTATCACAAAAGCGACATAGTTTGACGGAAATTTTGAATTAAGGCTGTTGTAAATTACATCCATTCTGTGGGCGATATACGCTTGCGCCTGTTCCGAATCTCCGATCGTGACTTTTATTAAAAGTTTTTCCCAAAATCCGAGCGGCTCCTCAAAAATAAAATCATCGTCAATAATCCAGTCCCCCGGCGCCTCAAAAACTATCAGGTCGTCTGTTAGATTATCATAAACTGACAAAAAAGTAAAGTTATGATAAGCCCAGCGACCTGTTCCGTCCCATAAATAAACCGCTTTATATTGTCTGCAATATCCGGCTGGTTCTGTTGTTAGTTCCAGCGGATAATGCGTTGTATCACAATATCCGAAAGCGGTTTCATAATGAAGAGTTGTTGAGGCGTAGGGACATAAATTTTCTTCCCCGAAAGATATTAAATCAATCGCGTATAACAGATCGCTGTCATCGTCTGGGTGTCCAAAATTTACTACGCTGTCAAAATCAATTTGCAAAGTCGTTGTTGAACAGAGATAATTATTTTTTGCCCGATATACTTTCAGCAACGCTGTTTCTGTTTCGTAAATTGTTGTGTCCGCGTCATTCCAAGTCCAAGGCTTGTTCCATTCCACATTATCAGTTGTAGTTGAGTTTGGGAACGGCTTAAAATTAAACAGAGTTTCGTAAGTAGTTGAGGCTTGCAATATTCGCGGATCACTCCAAGGAAACAGAAAAGTTTCGTAAGCGTATCCGCTTGCAAATAAATATCTGTCATGCAACGACCTAAAATTATCCTCGCTTGATTCGCTCCAACTGTCGCGGGGCGCGAACTGATTTATTTTCATATAATCTGACCATTTAAAATTTTGATCAGGATTAAATCCGTCATCTTGTCCGTCATCTATTATAAAATAACTATCTTGTGCGGAATTATTGCCGTTTTCTGTTTCTGCAATTACATCGCTTGCCGAACCGTAAAATTCCGTACTACTACCCGCAAAAGCGGGGTTGCTACAATCGGCGCTAGTTGAGTAATAAAAATTCCATTGAAAAAGCCTTGTCGCAACATCAGAAGTAAAATAAAATTTTTGTTTTTGTTTTGTGTATAGATCGGTTGAAATGCAAGTATCAGAATAAACGGCGACCCTATTACCCGCTTGACAATATAATCCTACTAGCGGAACACTGCAATATTCCGCTCTTAAAATAACACTTTTTATAACAGTTGTATTTGTTTTAGTATAAACTTCTATGCTGTCAATATCTTTTAATAATATTTCTGTAAAATCGCTTGAAAATTCTTGCGCTCCTTGATTTCCACTAGTTAATAAAGTGTCATTGATTAACTGCTCCGTTAAAATTGTAGCGTTAGCGTTTGTTCCCCAAAGAATAATAATTAAACAGATAAAAAAACCCACTATTAAAAGATAGTAGATTTTTGAAAATATTGATTTTTTTAGAGTATTATCTAACATAAATAATAAAGAAAAAAGAAAAAATTAACATTAAAAAAATGAAAATTATTATTCTTGCGATAATACCCGAATAATCGTCAATAGTCGGATATTCAGAGGCTACCGCGATAATAGGCGCAACTAAAATTATAATTGTATTTGCGATTATCGCGGTTTTACGACCCATCTGAATATTGTTAAAAATATAAAAAACTCAAATAATAATACAAAACATTTAACGAAAAAATCTTGATAGGCTAGATCCATATTTTTATTTATACTTTAACTTTTTTGCGAATAATTCTAATCGCCCAAAAAGCGAAACCCATGGCGATTAAAATAGGCAAGGTTCCTATTATAATATCGGATAATTCTGTAAATCCTGCTGTGATTTCAGTATTTATCCCAGTAATTAAATCAGAACTTGAAGCAAAAAAATTAAATATATACATAAAAAATAATAAAATTTATTCTATAAGGTGCTGAAATTAAACAGCACCCAAAGATTAAATTTTAATCTTTCTGCGGATAATTCTAATTGCCCAAAAAGCAAAACCCAAAGCCATTAAAATAGGAATTACCGGCAACAGAATATCTGCCCATTCTGCAAAGCCGTCTGTAATTCCAGTGGTGACATTAGTCACCATTGTAGCGCTAGACGATGCAGTAAATAAAGTTAGTGCATACATACAATATTACGGTTAAATAAATAAATAAAATTTATTCTATAAGGTGCTGAAATTAAACAGCACCCAAAGATTAAATTTTAATCTTTCTGCGGATAATTCTAATTGCCCAAAAAGCAAAACCCAAAGCCATTAAAATAGGAATTACCGGCAACAGAATATCTGCCCATTCTGCAAAGCCGTCTGTAATTCCGCTAGTAATGTCGGTCACCATCTGGGTCACGTCCGCACCAGCGAATAAAGTTAGCATAAATTTTTATATTTAATAACGCTTATTTGCGTTTTTAATATTTTTTAAGATATTGTATCAGGCAAAGAAAAAAAATAGCAAAAATAATTATTCCTAATAAAATCACTGTAGAAAACCAATTATACCATAACATCGCAATTATATCAGTTTCAAAAAAATATTGCGTACTGGTTGAGGTAGTTGTAGAATAGCCGATATACTCCATAATTATTTTTAGTTAAAACGCGAACGGTATCTCTGACTATTTTTAATATAACTTTTTTTTTTGTTTTTTTTCCAACCGAATTTTTTTTTATATCCTGTGATTATGCGCGCGCCCTCGCGATCCGCCTGTCTCGCGTACCCGGGCATAATCAATGAAGATTTTAAAATAGGCATAAGGTTTTTTTAAATTAGTAATCTCATAAGCCACGATAATTTATTAAGCGTGGGGCGTAATTGCTAATTTAAAAAGTTATCCACAATTAAAGCATAGCATAAAAATTAAAAATCGTCTATAATAAAAAATAC
>JAGLJD010000021.1 GCA_023142625.1 Candidatus Parcubacteria bacterium
ATTTCCATATTTTGGTCAAATTCTCCAAAAATTTCAACGCCTATATGTCTATATAAACTTATAAAATTTTTGAAAAATTTGCCTCAAAATCTGAAAATTTCGTTGCGAAATTAATTACGCGACAAGCCTAATTTTATTTATCGCGCTTTCGCTCATTTTTACATTGCTGAATTTTAATTTTTTTAACTTTAATTCTCCGTTCCCTAAAATTTTAATTGGGGATTTTATATCATTAATTAATTTTGCTTTTAATAGCGTTTTTGGATTAATCTCTCCGCCATCTTTAAAAGATTTATTCAAATTAGATAAATTGACAACTTGATTTTTTGGCTTAGCCGACTTAAACCCTTTTTTCTTAGGGGTCGCAAAAAGCACCTGCCTTAATCCAAGCCGCTTTAATCCGCCTTTGCCACCAGAACGGGATCGCTGCCCTTTTATTCCGCGCGTACTATAAGTTCCATGCCCAGAAGCGTTGCCTCGTCCAATTCTTTTTTTCTTTTTATTCGCTCCTTTTAAATTGTGCAGTGATAATTCCATATTTAAATTTAAAAATTTAAATTTTTTATATTAGACCTGTTTAGTGGTTAATTTCGCAACTGATCTGTTTGTAACTTTTTCATTCTTTTGATTTCCAGTTTCTTGTTTCGCGTTATCTTTAATTTTAGCGTTTTTTCTGTCCAATAAATCTTTCTTGATTTCTGCTAATTTTTCTAATTTTTTAAATGCCTCAATTGTCGCGTAAACATTATTAATTTTATTGTTTGAACCATAAATTTTCCCGACAATATTCTGTAAGCCGCTTAATTCTAAAACAGTCCTCACGGCTCCTCCCGCGATAATTCCAGTCCCATGCTTTGCTGGCTTTAAAAAAATGCGCGCTGCGCCGAATTTCTGTTTTATCTCACAAGGAATAGTCCCGTTAATAATCGGCGTATTAATCATATTTTTTTCAGCGATTTTAATGGCTTTTGAAATCGCCAAGCTCACATCTTTGCCTTTTGCGACTCCAACGCCAACTCTGGCTCTTTTGTCTCCTAAAACTATTGTCGCGCGAAAACGCAATCTTTTTCCGCCAGCCATAACTCTGGTTACTCGCGCCAAATCAACTATTTTCTGATCAAATTCAGATTCCTTTTTTTTACTGAATTTTCGCTTTTTTCCTTTTTGATCTTCTCTTTTAATCATAAATTTAAAATTAAAATTTTAATCCGCCTTCTCGCGCGCCGTCCGCGACCGCTTTTACTCTCCCGTGATATTTATATCCGCCTCTGTCAAAAACAATTTGATCTATTTTTTTATCTAGAGCTTTTTTTGCTATTAACTTTCCTAATTCCATGCCAACTGCTGTCTTTTCGCCCTTCTTTTTAATATCATTGCCGCTAACGCTCGCTAAAGTATTACCATTTGTATCATCAATTAACTGCAAAAACATTCCTTTATTTGATTTAAACACGCTTAATCTCGGGCATTCTTTAATGCCGCTGATTTTAGACCTAACTCTTCCTTTGCGCCTAATTTTTTGATTCTGTTTTACTTTCTGTTTATTCATAAAATTTATTCGCTTTTTGCCGCTACTTTTCCGGCCTTGCGCCTAATAATTTCATCAAAATATTTAATCCCTTTGCCTTTATACGGCTCTGGTTTTCTAATCTTTCGGATGCGCGCCGCTGTCTCACCGACGAGCTGCTTGTCAAATCCGCTGATTATTATTATATTATTTTCAACTTTTCCGCTAATCCCCGACGGCAGTTCAAATTCCACAGGATGCGAATATCCGACATTTAAAATAAGTTTTTGTCCGCTTAAATTTATTTTATAGCCGACTCCGTTCACTTCTAATTTTTTCTCAAAACCCTTATCTAACCCTTCAATCATATTTGCTATTAAAGTTCTGCTTAATCCCCATAAAGCTCTCTGTTCTCTGTCTTTTTGGTTTGAAATTGAAACTATTATCTGATTTTCTTTTTTTTCAACTTTAATTTTCGGATGAATTGCTGTTTTTAGTTCGCCTTTTGCGTTTTTAGCAATAATAAAATCGCCGTTGATTTCAACTTCGATTCCAGCAGATATTTCAATTGGCTGTTTTCCTATTCTTGACATAAAATAAAATTTAATAAATTTCACAAATTATTTCACCGCCGATTTTTTTCCGCCACGCTTCTTTATTAGTCATTAGTCCGCTTGATGTTGAAATAATGGCGATTCCTAAATTATCTAAAACGATCGGCAAATTATCAAAATCAGCATAAATTCTACATCCAGGCTTGCTAACTCTTTTTAAGTAGCTGATTGCTGGCTGGCGATTTTTGTATTTCAGCGTAATTAAAATATTATCATCTTTCTTTTCGAATTTTTCAATATATTTTTCTTTTTCTAAAATTTCCGCAATTTTTAATTTAATTTTAGACAAAGGCAAAACAGCATCTGGCTTATTAACAGCCATTGCGTTTCTTATTCTTGTGAGCATATCTGCTATTGGATCGGTCATATTAATTTGAATTAATCCACCCTAACGGGCGATCACCCGTTAGGGTGAAATTAAAAATAAAAATTACCAACTAGATTTTTTAATTCCTGTTAATTCTCCGTTGTTTGCCAGTTCGCGAAAACAGATTCTGCAGATTTCAAATTTTCGCATATACCCCCTATTTCGTCCGCATCTCCAGCAGCGATTAACAACTCTAGTTGAATATTTTTGTTTTTTTTGCGATCTTGCTATTTGCGCTTTTGTAGCCATAAAATCATTTTAACATTTAATAAATAATAAACTATTTATCTTTAAAAGGGAAGCCTAATAATTTTAACAATTCCAATCCTTCTTCTCTATTTTTCGCTGTCGCCGAAACAGAAACTTGCAAACCGTGCAATTTTTCAACTTCATCCATTTTAATTTCTGGAAAAACAGTGTATTCTTTAGTCCCTAAGTTAAAATTCCCTTTTTTATCAATACTTTTCACGGACAGCCCCCTAAAATCACGGACGCGCGGCAGCGTAGCGTTAACTAATCGGCTGATAAAATCATACATCCTTTTTTTTCGCAAAACAACTGACATTCCGACTACCATCCCTTCCCTAATTTTAAATCCGGCAATTGATTTTCGCGCTTTAGTCTGAATCGGCTTTTGTCCGCTAATTCTCTTTAAATTATTTTCCACTAATTCCAAATAACTCTTTTCTTTTAAGCCAGAACCTAATCCGACATTTAAAACGACTTTTTCAAGTCTTGGAACTGCCAAACTGTTTTTATATCCAAACTTTTCTTTTAGCTTCGGAACTATCTCTTTATTGTATTTTTCTTTTAAATGTTCGGGAACATCATTTTTAGGCATGTGGCTTGGACGTGTGCGCGAGGTGTGCAGATAAGTACCGCCTGTACGCCCGAATTTATTTACTATTTCTTCCG
>JAGLJD010000022.1 GCA_023142625.1 Candidatus Parcubacteria bacterium
AATAAATCTATGATTATAATTTTGTCCTCTCAGTAATGAGATTGCTTCGTCGCGCCTCACTCGTTTCACTCGTTCAGCTCCTCGCAAAGACAATATTTTTATATCATCTCTTTGCACTTTTTACACACTCTAAATTTATTATTTTTAGAATTTTCGCTTTTTGAAACTTTATATCCGATTCGCGTATCTTTTGAGCATTTCGGGCAGACTAAAATCACATTTGAAATATCCATCGGCGCTGGAAACTGAATTCTCTCGCCTTTTTCTCCCTGCTTTCTCGGGCGCATATGCTTAACCCTTAAATTCAAGCCGTCTATTGAAATCTTTTTGCTTTTAGGAGCCACTTTTAAAACTTTCCCAGACTTTCCTTTGTCTTTGCCGCAAATTATTTTAACTTTATCATTTTTTTTTATTTTCATACTTCCGTAAATTACAAATCTTTTATATATATTTTTAATTTTTAAAATTGGTAATAGCAGGCAAGTAAAGAATCTCCTTGCCTGCTATTTTTTATAATTGATTAAAAGAACTTTTTTGGAATAATTTCTGTTATTATTCTTGACAATATATTCCCTATTTTTAAAATTTCTTTTTCTAATTCTTTCCATTCTTCCGTTTGCTTGTCAATTTTGTTTTTTGTGTCTATGGCTGTCTTAATTTCCATAGAATTTTTAATAGGGTCAATATTATTTATTTCTATTCTTATTCTATTAATTTTCATTTTCTCTCCTCCTTTTTCTTTTTTTAACCCATAATTTCCGCCTGACATCCAATATGACAAGCAAAATCTAAAAGTTAAATCATCGTTGGTTCCATAGTCCGAAGTTGAGCGATAGCGAAACGAGGCTGTGGAACCATTTTGCAAACCTTTGTGAATAATCAATAGTTTGCATTCAGGTTCCACAGCCCTAACGGGACTATGGAACCAACAGTGTTTTTTAAAGAACCTCGGGCGCTAATGAAATTATTTTCATAAAGCCTTTTATTCTTAATTCTCGCGCGACAGGACCAAAAATACGGGTTCCTTTTGGCTCTTTATTCTTTTTATCAACAACCACTACCGCGTTTTCATCAAAACGGATATAAGTTCCGTCTTTCCGCCTTGTCTCTTTTCTTGACCTTACTAAAACCGCGTCCAAAACTTCCCCTTTTTTTACCGCGCTGTGCGGCTGGGCTTCTTTGACTGTAATTTTAATAATATCGCCGATTCTTCCGTATCTTTTGCCAGTTCCTCCAGGCAGACCAATGCACTGGACCCTTTTCGCTCCGCTATTATCAGCAACTTTTAACATTGTCCTATGTTGAACCATATGATTTTAAATTACGAATTACTGTAAATTACAAAATGTCTTTGCGAGGAGCCGAATGAGCGCAGCGAATGAGATGCGACGAAGCAATCTCATTACTGAACGAAAAAATCTTTTTGCGTAAACAACGAAATTGCTTCGTCGCTCCACTCCGCTAAGTCTCCGCTACGCTTCTCGCAAAGACAGAAAATTATGCATAAATTGCTCTCCAGCGTTTTTCCTTGCTTAGCGGGCGGCATTCAATAAAAAAAACTTTATCGCCGATTTTAAAGCGAGATTTTTCATCATGAACTTTATATTTCCTGCTAACCGCGTATTTTTTATGATATTTCGGATGAGATTTAATTCTATCAACATTAACAACGATAGTTTTATCCATTTTATCTGAAACAACTGTTCCGCTGAATTTTCTTTTAATTTTATTATCTTTTTCCATAAAAATTATTGCTTTAACTCAATCTCGCTGTCTTTGCGAGGAGGCGATAGCCGACGCGGCAATCCCATTACTGAGCGATTAAATCTTTAATTATAGTTTGATTCGTCCAGTAATGGGATTGCTTCGTCGCTCATTCCGCTATCGCTACATTCGCTTCTCGCAAAGACATTCTAAGTATTCATTTAACTATATTAACAGATTGATTATTAATAGTCAATACTTGCGCTATTTGGCGCTTAAGCTTTCCTATCTCTTTTACATTCTTAAGTTGATTATTTGCGGCCTTAAACCTTAAATCGCGAATCTTATCGTTATTTTCCGTTAATATTCTGCTTAATTCTTCTTTTGATTTTGTTTTTAATTC
>JAGLJD010000023.1 GCA_023142625.1 Candidatus Parcubacteria bacterium
GCAATAAAAAGAAGGGCTTCTTCGACTAGACGTATCCAAGATTTAATTAAAAATAAAGCTGTAAAAACATTTAATATAGATAAAAAAACTCTCGAAAATTTATTTTTAAAAAATAAAATTGATTTTATTATTCACACTGCAACTTCTTATGGTCGCGCTAATGAAAATTCAAAATATATAAAACAGGCCAATTTTGTCCTTCCTTTTGAACTACTGAAATTTGGCATAAAACATAATTCAAAAGCCTTTATTAACTCAGACACATTTTTAAATAAACAAAATGATCAGTCGGTAAAAAATTATAATTACATAACAACAAAAAAAAAATTTTTGCGTATTGCTAAAAAAAAAATCAAAAAATCCGATATCAAATTTGTTAATTTGATAATTGAGCACATGTACGGTCCAGATGACAATCCAACAAAAATCATACCTTTTTTTATAAAAAAATTATTACAAAACCAAAAAAAAATTGCTCTTAACACAGGAGAGCAAAAAAGGGATTTCATTTATGTTGATGATGTTTGCAGGGCTTTTTTGAAATCAATAAACCATCTTAATAATTTAAAACAATTTGAAGAATTCGGCATTGGCACAGGCCAAGCTATTACATTTAAAAATTTAATTAACAAAATTAAAAAACGCGCCGAAAGCCAAACAATTCTTGGATGGAAAGAATGCCTAACTGACAAACGAGATTGCGCTTATTCGCAGGCTGACTTATTAAATAATAAAAAAATTGGCTGGAAGCCAACTTTTTCACTAAACCAAGGTATTATTAAAACAGTAAAATATTACAAAAAAACAAACCATTAATTTTAATCAATATTTTTTCAATCAAATCATTTATAAAAAAACAAGTAATTTTTTATTTATATCTTTTAAGAAATAAAGAAAACATTTCTTTCAAATAATTAATCTGATATTCTTCCAATCCATTATGACAGCCAATTACAAATGAATTATTCATAACTGAGTCCGTCACGGGATAACCGCTCTCTATGGTGCGCGATTCAATATTTTCAAAGGCAGGATGCTTAAGAACATTGCCCGTAAACACCGGTCGTGTTTGAATTCCCTTTTCTTCCAGATACTCAGTTATTTCAGTTCTGGAAAAACATACATTATCTTTAATTGTTAAAGGAAATGCCAACCAAATAGTCTCTACTCGTAAATCTTGTTTTGGCAAAATAAAAAATTTTGAATATTTTTCAAAAAAACTAATTAGTTCTAAAAAAATTTTTTGTCTTTTTTGCTTAAAAATAGGAAAACGTTTTAACTGCTCTACTGCGAAAGCCCCCTGAATTTCCGTAGGTTGAAAATTATATCCAACTTCACTGAAAATAAATTTGGAATCATAAGTTTTGCCGTCTAATTTTCCAGAAAAGCGTTTATTAATTTCTTCTGACTCTTCATATACGCCAAAAAGAGTTGATTCTCTCCCCCAATTACTCATAACCAATGCTCTTTTGGCAAGAATAGGGTCATCCACACATAATATTCCACCGCCACCAGCTCCAGTAATAATGTGCGAAGCATAGAAACTGGAAGTTGAAGCATCTGAATAAGCGCCAGTTGATTTTCCTTGAAATTTTGAACCAAGAGTATCACATGAATCTTCAATAAAAAATAAATTATGCTTATCAGCAATTTTTCTAATTTTTTCTAAATCAGGCACATTACCGAACAAAGAAGGTATCATTAACGCTTTTGTTTTATCACTAATCATAGACTCAATTTGATTCGCATTTATTACATAAGTTCCATGATCTATGTCAATAAAAACTGGCACCAGCCCTTTTTGCACAATAGGAGCCAAGGTTGTTCCAAATGTCAAAATTGGCGTAATAATCTCAGATCCTTTTGGAAAATTCAAAAGCTCAAATATAAGCAAATTTGCCGAAGAACCTGAATTGACCATAATCCCATATTTTTTTTCGAACAATTCTGAAATTTGTTTTTCAAATTCTTTTACTGCATGTCCGGCGCCAATCTTAAGCGGATTGGATAACACCTTTTTAACTGCCTCAATTTCCTCTTTTCCATAAACTGCAGAAGCATATAAAACCCTAATTTTTTTCTTATTTTCCATGTTTAAATATTTAAAAATAAAACAAAAGCAAATAACTTATTGATTTATTTAAGTTTACTATATATAGTTTAATATTGCAATAAAAAAGTTGTGTTTTACTAAAATATCTAGTATTATTTAAATATTAGCAATATTGATGCCTCTTTTTATATTTTTATGAAACAGCCCACTTTAAGCATCCTTATTCCAACCTACAACCGAGCGCACTTGGTTATAGAAACACTGGACAGTATTACTAAACAAATCAACAATGAATTAATTCACGATATTGAAATTGTCATCACGGATGATGGATCGAATGATGATACAGAAAAAACAATCAAACTATATAAAGAAAATAATCCATGTAATATAGTTTATTTTAAAAATGAAAAAAATCTCGGTTTTGATAAAAACCTAATAAACACAGTAAGTAAAGCGAGGGGGAAA
>JAGLJD010000024.1 GCA_023142625.1 Candidatus Parcubacteria bacterium
ATATACAACAACACTATATCCAAAATCATCAAAAAACTAAAAATTAACAAGAAAAACAGATTCTTAATGCTTAACTATTCTCGAATGGATACAAATACTAAAAAAATTGTTGTTGAAAAAATGATTGAATTTGGCGATGAAACATTTGATGATATAAATATTTTTTTCTTTAAAAATTCCCCTAATTCAAAATTCCAAAATGTTGGAATGAACTTAATATATTTATCTATTTTTGTTTTCAATCGCGAACACTGGCTCAAATATGTAAACTATTATAAAAAATACATAGGAATAAATTTTATTCATACTTTTATATTTCTACATATACTTGCCGCCGAAGGCACTAGTATAACTTACATAAGCCAACCTTATGTGATTTATCGATCTGGCAATGTTCGTGATTGGGGAAATAATATTTGGCTAGATTATCACACAAAATTTTTAATTATGGCAAAAAAATTGAAATTATCTAAAATTAAAATATATAAAATGCAATTTAAATATTTTTTAAAATTTCTTAAATTACAAATTACTGTTCCTATAAAAAAATTATTACATAAAATATTAATAAAATAATTAATGCTACAAATTTAATAACTTTATAATTATGAAAAACCTCACATTATTATTCCTAAACTTTTTGTTAAAAATATTGCGTCTATTAAATTTAATAAATAAAAAAATCGCGATTTACATAAAATCAATAAACAATTACATTGAACAAAACGAATGCGAAAAATACAAGGATTGCGTTCTATTGCGCAAAATATTAGCGCGACAACCGCCTAATTCTGACAGATATTTAGAATATCCTTGGATGATAAAAAATATAAAAATTACGGACGGTAAATTGCTTGACATAGGATCAACCGCCTGTAATATGCTATATGAATTATTACCAAAACAGATAGAGATACACGGAATAGATCTAAATAAAAAAACTATCAAAGATGATAATATAAAATTTGCAGAAGGCGATATAAGAAAAACTGATTATCCTGATAATTATTTTGATTGCGTTACTTGTATTTCTACATTAGAGCATATTGGAGTTTCTGGGAGATATGGAAGCGACTATGATCCAAATGGAGACATAAAAGCTATGAGGGAAATAAAAAGAATATTAAAAAATGAAGGTATATTATTAGTTACTATTCCTTATGGAATCAAAGATGTTTTACCAATAAACAAACTGTATAATAAAAATAGGGTAAAAAAACTATTTATTGGTTATAATATAATGGAGCAAAAATTTTTAAAATTTAATAAAAAATTCGGTTTTTGGTTTCAAGTGTCCGAGAAAGAAGCCGCCAAAACAGATATGTTAAAAGACAGGTGGTATGCTATCTCTTTTATAAAAGCCACAAAGAACAAACATATATGAAAATTTATGCGTTAATGACAATCCACAATAGAAAAAAATTAACAATTGAATGCCTTGATTGCATATACAAGCAGACTTATGCTAATTTTGAAGTAATTGTAGTGGACGATGGATCAACTGATGGATCAAAAAATGCAATAATGGCTAAATATCCGCAAACCACCATTCTAAAAGGCGACGGAAATCTATGGTGGACTGCCGGAATGAATAAAGGGCTTAGATATATCTTAAATAAAGCGGATGAAAACGATGTGGTATTAACTTTAAATGATGATACTGAATTTAATTCTGATTTTTTTACAAAACTAATCGCTATTCATTTAAAAAATAAAAACAGCTGCATTGGAACGCTATTAAAAAATTTTTATGATAAAAATATTATTGAAGATAGCGGAATAAATATTGATTGGAAAAAATATCTATACAACATTATTTTATATGATAAAAATAAATCTTTAATAACTGTTGACGCAATATCATGCAGGGGCACCTTAATACCAATTAAAATTTTTAAAAAAATAGGCATATTTAATCAAAAAAGATTACCTCATTATTTTGCTGATTACGAATTTTTTATAAGGGCAAAACGAGTAGAATTTAAATTATTTATTAGTTATAATACGATAACTTATAATAAAGAAAAATTAAAAAAAAAGAATGACAAAAAAATGGGATTATATTGGAAAATGTTTAACATAAAGTCGCGTTCAAATATATTTAACACCTATTATATAATCTTAAAACATAGCCCGTCTTTTTATTTAAAAATTAAAAATTTATTCCATTATAATTTTCGTATAATCATAAATATTATATTAAGCAAAAAACAAATTTCTGCTTTATTAAAAATATATCACCGCAAAAAATAAAATGAAAATGTCTATTGTTACAATAAGCCTAAATAGCGCTGATTTTATCGAGGATGCGATTGAAAGCGTTTTGGCTCAAGATTACAAAAATGTTGAATATATTATTATTGACGGCGCATCAACTGATGGAACATTGGATATAATTGAAAAATATAAAAACAAAATCGCTAAAATCGTTTCTGAGCCAGATAAAGGAATTTATGACGCTATGAATAAAGGGATTAAAATTGCGCGCGGCGACATAGTTGGATTTTTAAATTCTGATGATCTTTATATTGGCAATAAAGCGTTAACAAAAATTGCCGATTGTTTTATTAATCAAAAAATAGACGGATGCTATGGAAATTTAATTTATATAAACCGTCTTAATAAAAGCATGGTAACCAGATATTGGAAAGCAGGAAAATTCAGCGAAAAAAAAATTAAACGCGGATGGATTATTCCGCATCCAACTTTTTTTGTAAAAAAAGAAGTATATGATAAATATGGGCTGTTTAATTTAAAATTTTCGATCGCTGCTGACTATGAGCTGATGCTTAGATTTATAAAAAAAAACAAGATAAAACTGTTTTATCTTGATCAAAATTTAGTATGTATGCGAGAAGGCGGATATAGCGCAACAAATATTCAGCAAAGAATTAAAGGTTGGCGCGAGTTATATCAAGCTTGGCATATCAATGGCTTAAAGCCGCCACTATTTTTATTCTTTAGCCGACCGTTTTTTAAATTGCGGCAATATTTTACAAAACCATAATTACTTTAAATCATACTAGCGATATTCCAGTCATCTCTGGCGGTTTTGGGATTTCCATTATTTTTAAAATAGTAGGGGCAATATCAGACAAAACTCCGACTGGCTGGAGATCACTTAACTTATCTTTGTCTTTGTCTTTAAGCGGTGATAAAAATCCCGCCTGAGCGCCTTGAAAATCATTTTTAACAGCAATAATCGGAACAGGATTATTGCTATGTTCTTTAATAATCTCAGCATTCTGTTTATCGATCATTTCTTCAGCATTGCCATGATCGGCTATAATAATTGCGGCGCCGTTTTTTATTAGAACAAGCTCGACTATCTCCTGCAAGCATTTATCAACTGTTTTCGCGGCATTGATAGCGGCTTTAAGATTGCCTGTATGTCCAACCATATCAAGATTGGCAAAATTTATAGCTATAAAATCATATTTATCAGCCATAACATCTTTGATAACCCTTTTAGTAATAAGTTTTGCCGACATTTCAGGAATCTTATCATAACTTGCGATTTTTGGAGAAGGTATAATTACATTATCTTCGCCTAAAAACGGCTCTTCTTTTCCGCCGTTTAAAAAATATGTAATATGAGCGTATTTTTCTGTCTCTGCAATATGCAACTGCGTTAATTTATTATCGCTGATAACTTTAGCAAACGGATTTTTAATCTCTTCCCTTTGGAACGCAACTTCAACCGGCAAATTTTTTTCATATTCGGTAAAAGTGATAAATTTAAGATTATCCAAATAATTTTTCCTGTTAAATTTATCAAAAACAGGCAAACTAAACGCTTTGGTTAATTGTCTTGCCCGATCGCTCCTAAAATTAAAAAAGATTACTGAATCGCTGTTTTCAATCTTAGCAATCGGATTTTCATTATTATCAATAATAACCGTTGGAATAAATTCCTCATCAAAATTATTTTCCTGATATGATTTATTAATAATGCTTATTGGGTCTTTGGAATATCTATCGGCCTTTCCGCTAACCATAACTGAGTAAGCCTTTTCAACTCTTTCCCAATTATTATCTCTATCCATAGCGTAAAATCGCCCTGAAAGAGTAGCGATTTTTCCAATTTGCATATTATTTAATTTATTTATTAAGCGAGAAACTAAATTAATTCCTTCGTTATATTCACTGTCTCGCCCGTCTAAAATCAAATGAATATATACTTCAGTAAAATTCTGTTTTTTCGCCATTTCCAATAAAGCGTATAAATGGCTTAAATAACTATGTATCCCTCCGCTGGAAAGCAACCCTAAAAAATGAATCTTAGAATTATTATTTTTAGCATGCTCAAAAGCGCTGATTAAAACCTGATTTTCATAAAACGAATTTTCTTCTATTGACTTTGAAATTTTCATCAAATTTTGATAAACAATTTTCCCAGCGCCGATATTTAAATGCCCTACTTCAGAATTTCCAACTTCATTCCATGACAAACCAACAGCTTCTCCTGAAGCCTGTATAACAGAGGTTGGAAAATTGCTTGTCAAATAATTAAAAAATTGAGGATCAGCGCTTGTGATAGCGTTTCCAGAATAATGAGAAGCGACTCCCCATCCGTCTAAAATTATTAAAACTGTAGGTTTAGGACGCATAAAATAAAGCACTTTAACATACTAACAATTTAACACGATAACAAAATTTAAAAAAATTATATGTTAGAATATTAAAGTGTTAAAGCGTTAAAGTGTTATCGTGTTAAAGCGATTTTCTTTTTATCAAACTCTTCGCTGTCATTGCTGTTGGTTTTTCTATATCTAAAACATCAAGAATAGTCGGAGCGATATTACATAAAGACCCTCCTGATTTTATCAATTTTGCATTTATAAAATTTTTTCCAGCCAAAATAAAAGGAACTGGATTTTTTGAATGCGCCGTATCTATCTCCCCTGTTTCCAAATCAACCATCTCTTCAACATTACCATGATCCGCGGTAATCATCATAACACCGTTTGATTTTAATACAACCTTTAAAATCTGTCCGACTGCTTCATCAATAAATTCAACAGCCTTAATACTAGCCTGTAAATTTCCTGTATGCCCTACCATGTCAGAATTTGCAAAATTAACTATTATAACATCATATTTATTATTATTTAAAAAAGAGATAATTTTTTTGGCAATCTCTTTTGTTCTCATTTGCGGTATTTCGTCGTAACTTCGAACATCCGGGGATTCTACGCAAATCCTATCTTCGCCAGATACAGAATCGGCATAACCTCCATTAAAAAAATAGGTAATATGCGAATATTTTTCGCTTTCAGAAATATATAACTGGCGATAATTTTTTAACACTATCGGCAAAGTTTCTTTTAAATCCCTGCTTTGATAAGCTGTTGTTACTCCGGATAAATCGGGGCCAAAATCTGTCATTGACACAAAACAGATGTTTTTTAAAATTTTATTTCTTTTAAATCCAGCAAATTTTTGTTGGACAAACGCTTTTGTAAGCTGTCGCGCGCGATCAGACCTTAAATTAAAAAAGATAATCGCGTCATTATTATCTATTATGAATTTTGATTTAATTTTATCTTTATTAATAACACTCGGTTTTATAAACTCGTCTGTCTCCCCTCTGTTATATCCCGCTAAAATTGCTTCTTTAGCGTTTGTAAAATGCGCTCCTTTTCCTTCTGTTAATAATTCGTATGCTAATTTTGTTCTTTCCCATTTTTTCTTTCTATCCATGGCATAAAATCGTCCCATAACAGTAAAAATCTCTTCTCTGTTTTTTAAAAAAAATTTTAATTTTTTTAACAATCTTAATGCTTCATATTGATGGCTATCGCGTCCGTCTGTAAACAGATGCAGATTAACTTTTACACCCTTTAATCGCATTAAAGTTAAAAGCGCTATAAGATGGTCGTGGTTGGAATGCGCGCTTTCTCCGTTGGACAGCATTCCCATTAAATGTAATTTTGATCCGTTCTTTTTTATATGATTAATAGCTTTCTTAAAAACGCTATTCTTAAAAAAAGTTCCGTCATTAATGCACTTGGCTATATAAACTGAATCTTGCTCCACTATTCTTCCAGCGCCGATATTCATATGTCCAGCTTCTGAATTTCCGTCTTGATTATCAGGCAAACCGACATATTCGCCATGCGCGCGCAATTTTGTGTTAGGAAATTTTTTATATATTGCGTCTAAAACAGGTGTCTTTGCTAAAGTTATAGCATTGCCGCGATTATTTTTAGCAATCCCCCATCCATCAAGAATTAAAAGGACTAATGGTAAATTTATTCTTGATCTATTTTTTTCTTTCATAAATAATTTTAGTTTAATTCCTCCTCTATTTCCATTAATCGATTGTATTTCGCTACTCTTTCTCCGCGATTCGGAGCTCCAGCCTTTAAATAATCAGCGCCGACCCCTACTGCTAAATCAGTTATAAAATCATCGTTTGTCTCTCCGCTGCGATGCGAAACTATAATTTTGTAATTATTCTCTTGCGCTAATTTTACGCACTGAATCGTTTCAGTTAAAGTCCCTATTTGATTCGGCTTAATAAGAATGGCATTAGCGGCTCCTTTTCTAATCCCCTTTTTTAAACGGTCAATGTTCGTCACAAACAAATCGTCTCCGATTATCATTATTTCATCTTCTAATAATTCTGTAAATTCCTGCCATCCTTTCCAATCATCTTCGGCTAAACCATCTTCAATTGATATGATCGGATATTTTCTAAACCATTCATGGTAAAGCCCTATTAAAGTGGTGTTAGTAAACGCCGCATTATCTAATTTAAAAATATATTTCTTTTTATGCTCATTGTATAAAACAGAAGATCCAACATCAATAGAAATTCCTATATCTTTACCCGGCATATAGCCAGCGCGCATAATTGCGGCAATTATCATATCAACAGCCTGCGTGCTGGAATAGATGTCGGGAGCATAACCTCCTTCGTTTCCAACATCAGTGTCTAATCCCCGCTCTTTTAATACTTTGCCTAGTTCTTTAAAAATTTCAGATCCCATCCGCGTGTATTCAGCTGAATTCCTATTTAATGTTTTTCTTTTTTTTAAAACCTTTTTCGCTATAGGAACAATCATAAATTCCTGAAAATCTAGGTTGGTGTCAGCGTGGACTCCTCCGTTAAAAATATTAAACATAGGGATAGGCAATTTAATATCAACGCTGTTTTTAAATCTAAAACAATTAGAAATATATTTATATAGCGGCTCTTTTTTTGCTGTCGCGGCAACTCTGCAACAAGCGAGTGATGCTCCTAAGATTGCGTTTGCGCCGATCTGTTTTTTATTTTTAGCATTATCTAAAGCAATTAATTTTTTATCAATCTCTTCTTGTCTTCTAATGTCGACTCCTTTTAATAGGCGATTAATTTTTGTATTTACATTTTTTACGGCTCTTAAAACTCCTAATCCATTATAACGTT
>JAGLJD010000025.1 GCA_023142625.1 Candidatus Parcubacteria bacterium
AGCATATTTTTGGTATTGTGTCAAGAGCGGAATTCATTCTAACATTTAAACATTCCTGCAGGATGAATATCTCTGTTAACATATTAACATTTTAACAATTCTTAATTAAATTTTATCAATAGACTTTCTGCTTTATAGGCTTTTGACTTTACGGACTTTCGACTTTATAGACTTTTGACTTTCTACTATCTCGCATACTCTAACACCCTCATTTCTCTGATAACATTTACCCTAATTTCGCCCGGATATTTTAATTCGCTTTCAATCTCTTTTGCGATATTTTTTGCTAACTTATGCGCTTCCAAGTCGCTGATTTTTTCCGAATTAACAAATATTCTAATCTCTCTCCCTGCCTGAATGGCATAAACTTTTTCTACTCCTGAAAAATTTTTCGCGATATCTTCTAATTCTTTAAGCCTTTGGATATATTTCTCATAAGTGTCTTTTCTTGCTCCTTGGCGAGCCCCTGAAATCGCGTCGGCTACTTTAACGATTACTGCTTCTAAGGTCGGCGGATAGTCTTCGTGGTGCGTAAGAATAGGAATGATTATCTCTTCGGGAAGATGAAATTTTTTGGCGATATCTCTGCCTATTTCAGGATGAGTTCCTTGTATTTCGTGATCAACTGCCTTTCCAATGTCGTGCAATAGACCAGCTTTTTTAGCTACAATTGCGTTTGCGCCTAATTCGTTCGCTAAAATGGCTGATAATTGAGCCACTTCCACGCTATGCCGCAAAACATTCTGCCCATAACTAGTTCTATATTTCAATCTGCCTAAAATTTGCGTTAATTTAGGGTCAAGCGCGCTCACGCCTGTTTCATAAACCGCGTCTTCTCCTGATTTCTTAATATCTAAAGCCAGTTCTTTTTTCGCCTCTTCTATACATCCTTCTATTCTTCCCGGATGTATCCGTCCGTCTTTAATCAATTTTTCTAAAGCGATTTTTGCAACATTTCTCCTAATCGGGCTAAAACTTGAAATTACCAATGTTTCAGGCGTGTCGTCAATAAGAATATCAACTCCCGTTAACTGCTCTATGGATTTAATGTTCCTGCCCTCCCGTCCGATAATCCGCCCTTTCATCTCATCGTTTGGCAGCGGTATCGTAGTTGTTGTTGTCTCTGATGCATGCGATGAGGCGCATCGTTCTATTGTTAAAGTTAAAATCTCTTTTGCTTTTTTTTCTATTTCTTCAGAACTTTGGCTTTCTAATTTTCTAATCCTTATCGCTAAATCTTGCTCTGTCTCTTTTTCAACTAAATCCATCATTATTGCTTTCGCTCTCTCTTTCGTCAAAGTCGCGATTTTTTCCAATTTTTTAATCTGCTCTCTGCGGACTTTTTTTAACTCTTCTTTAAATTTAGCTATATTTTGCGTCTCTTGCCTAATCTTGTCTTCCTTGTTTTCTATTTCCAATATTTTTTTATCAAACAAAGATTCTCTTTTTTCTAACCTGTTGCCGATCCTTGAAAGATCTTCTCGGCGCGCTTGCTCTTCTTTTTTCGCTTCATCAATAATTTTTAAAGATTTGTCGCGCGCGGAAAGCAATATTTTTTTTTCTTTTTCTTCCGCTAAATACAAAACATCTTTCGCTTTTGTCTCGGCTATGTCTCCCTGTTTTATAGCTACTGTTTTTCTAATCAAATAACCGACTGTTATTCCGGCGAAAACGCCAAAGGATAAATATATGGCTAACATCATAATATTCCATTTTAGAGAACACAAACAATATAAATTTACATAATCAGATTATGTCTTTTTAGCGCTAATTTTATAATTTTTAACATTATTAAACTTTTCATTTTTCTAAAAATTTATTTGGATATTATTTGCTTCCTAAAACCATTAAAAAATAAATTCGTCTAAACGCACAAATATTCAGACACGAGTATTTACGCGTTAAGGTAAATTTTTTTGTAATTCACAATTATTGCCAATTACTAATTACCATTTACTATAATACTATAACTATTTTATTATTTTGTCTATAATTCCATACTTTTTCGCTTCTTCCGGCGTCATATAATAATCGCGGTCTGTGTCTCGCTCTATTTTACTTAAAGCCTGTCCTGTGTGCTTAACTAAAATTTCATTCAGCTTGCTTTTTAATTTCAAGATAAATTCCGCCCTGATTTTAATGTCGGTCGCCTGCCCTTCTGCTCCGCCCATAATTTGATGAATCATAATATTGGAATTCGGCAGCGACAATCTTCTATTTTTTGCGCCAGCCGCCAGCAGCATCGCGCCCATAGAAGCAGCGCTTCCGATGCAAATCGTAGTAATATCCGGCTTTACATACTGCATTGTGTCGTAAAT
>JAGLJD010000026.1 GCA_023142625.1 Candidatus Parcubacteria bacterium
TAGATGCCTCAATAAATACTATTGGAAAAAAGGATTTTATGATCCATAAAGTCATTGAGGAAAAGGATAAAGTTTTGGATAAAATTAATAAATGGTGGAAAGATGGGGAAAATATAACACTACGAGAGAATTGTTTTGTAAATAATTCTTAACATTTTCAAAGCAAATAATATTTATGATATTTCAAAATAAAGAAAATTGGTTGCAAACCAGCTTTCGCAATTAAGTAAGGGTATTTTTAAAAAAATTTATAAAATACAAAAAAGTTAAAAAATAATTTTTATGAACAACCAAAATAAAAACAGCCAAATTATCATCTACGACAAAAAATAGTAAAATTATGCCTAAGAAAAATAAAAAAATCATTCCAAGCAACAACAGTTTTACTGAATTTTTGCTTTATACAACCCCAAATGGAAAAGTGAGAGTAGAAATTTTTTTGCGTGATGAAAATATTTGGTTAACACAAGCGAAAATCGCGGAACTTTTTGGAGTAAAGATACCTGCTATTTCAAAGCATTTAAAAAATATTTTTGAAAGCGGCGAATTACGGGAAAATTCAGTTATTTCCATTTTGGAAATAACTGCTGATGATGGAAAAAAGTACAAAACAAAATTTTATAGTTTAGACGCAATTATCGCAGTTGGTTATCGGGTGAATTCAAAAATCGCTACACAATTCCGCATTTGGGCGACTGAGCGATTGAAAGAATATATTATTAAAGGGTTCACTATGGATGACGAACGGCTGAAAAATCCTGATAATATTTTTGGCAAAGATTATTTCAAAGAACAGTTGGCGAGAATAAGGGATATTCGCTCCAGCGAACGAAGATTATATCAGCAAATAACTGATATTTACGCGCAGTGCAGCGCCGATTATAATCCTGACGAAAAAATTACTAAACAATTTTTCGCGACAGTTCAAAACAAACTTCATTTTGCTATTACAGGAAAAACCGCCGCTGAGATAATCTCCGAAAGAGTTAATGGTAAAAAACAAAATATGGGACTAACAACTTGGAAATACGCGCCAAAAGGAAAAATCAGGGAAACTGATGTTGTAATTGCTAAAAATTATCTTAATGAACGAGAACTTAATTTATTAAATAGGATTGTAACAATGTATTTGGATTACGCGGAAATGCAGGCGACAAAAGGAATTATTATGTATATGAAAGATTGGGTAAAAAAACTTAATGCGTTTCTTAAATTTAACGAAGAGGAAATTTTAACAAATACTGGAAAAGTCAGCCATAAAGTTGCCGAAGAATTGGCGCTCGGCGAATACAAAAAATTTAGAAAAATTCAGGATAAGAATTATATTTCCGACTTTGATCAAGAAGTTAAAAAGATATTAGAAACTAAAAATTAAAAAATAAATTTATGAAAATAGAACTCAAAGAAATTTCAATTAGAGATGTGTCTAATGGATATATAAATAACGACGAAGAAGGCGTTGTTGGTTATGGCGAAAAATTAAATATTCGTCCAAAATATCAACGAGAATTTATTTATAAAGACAAGCAAAGAGATTCTGTAATTGAAACAATCAAAAAGGATTTTCCGCTTAATGTTATGTATTGGGTAAAAAACGAAGACGGCACTTTTGAGGTGTTAGACGGACAGCAAAGAACTATAAGTTTTTGTGAATATATAGATGGAAAATTTTCACTTGATAATCTGTATTTTCACAATCTTACAGACACGGAGCAAGAGCAAATACTAAATTATAAATTGATGGTTTATTTTTGCGAAGGTGATGATAAGGAAAAATTAGACTGGTTTAAAATTATTAACATAGCAGGAGAAAAACTTGCTGATCAAGAATTAAGAAACGCAATTTATACAGGAACTTGGTTAACTGATGCAAAAAGACATTTCAGCAAATCAGGTTGTCCTGCCCACAGCATAGCCAGTGATTATTTAAAAGGTTCGGCAATTCGTCAGGATTATTTAGAAACTGCGATCAGTTGGATTAGTAATGGCAATATTGAACAATATATGGCAGATAATCAGCACAAGCCAAACGCGAATGAATTATGGCTGTATTTCCAAAGTGTCATAAATTGGATAAAAGCGGTTTTCCCAAATTATCGCAAAGAAATGAAAGGCGTTTCATTTGGAATTCTCTATAACGAATTTAAGAATAAAGAATTTGACGCAAAAAAATTGGAAAAAGAAATAATTAAATTGATGCAAGATGAAGATGTGACTAAAAAGTCTGGTATCTATGAATATGTTTTAACTGAAAACGAAAAATATTTAAATATTCGCGCTTTTACGGACAAGCAAAAAAGAGAAGCATATGAAAAACAGAAGGGTATTTGTCCGAAATGCAAAGAGCATTTTGAGTTAGATGAAATGGAAGCTGATCATATTAAACCATGGCACGAAGGAGGAAAAACAACAGAAAAAAATTGTCAGATATTGTGTAAGCAATGCAACAGAACTAAGTCTGGAAAATGAAATAATAAGCGTTTATGTCAATGCGATTTATCCTAATGGCAGAAATGCTTATTATTTGGGACGCCCAGCTGACGCGTTTAATGTGATGCGAGAATTAGGATTAAGAATTTTAAATATATATTTAAATACTTATTTAAATAAGTATTTAAATCATGATTTTTTTGTCATAGTCCATGCGCGATTAAATAAAATCAAAATTCAAAAAAAAACAGATACAAAATTAAAATGTAGCGGTGGACCTAAAACCCATCCATTGTATTTTGCAAAAAGGTTCCACAGCCCTATCGGGACTATGGAACCAACAAAATGATGTCGGCGAAGTTGAATAAAGTCAATAATCAAAAAAAGGCGGGTTTAAAACCCGTCCCTACGAATAAAAAAATCAACAAATTAAATTGCCGGTTATTTATTTTGATACGATAATTTTTTATATATAAAATAATACGCCGCCCCTAAAATCAGAAACAGATAACTGAATAGATAGACAAAAAAACTATATGAAATAAGCGCGAACGCCGTAATCAGCATCGTTATTTTATATCTTCCTAAAATTATAACAAGCGGGAGCATCCATAAAAAATACCATTGCATAAACGAAAAATTCGCTGTTAAAAAATACAGCAAAAACGCGGCAAAATAATATTTTACAAGATTTGAAATTCCGCTTTTTTTGTTAAAAAAAATAAATCCTAAAATCACTGCGTATAGAATTATAAAAACAGCATAGCTTATTTTTTTAATCAATATTATATTCGCGCCTTTTGTTATCGCAATTAATATTAACGGCAAAAAAGAAGCGTATGCTAATGAAATTGTTTCAAGTTGGCTGTTTATTCCTGAAAACATATCAGGCGTAGCGCCGATTAAAAAATAGCTTAAAGCCATAATCGCGCAGAATATAGCCGCGCTATTTATAAAAAATTTAATCTTCGCGCTTAATCTGCTTATGCTGTTTAAAGTGATTAAAATAAAAATCGGCAATAATAAAATTGTGATAAATTTTATTAAAACAGAGCAGATTAAAAAAATTAAACTTAAATAATACTTTTTTTTCAGCCAGACAAAAATGCTTAAAACAACAAAAAATATCATCGCGATGTCGTTGTGCCCGTTATTCGCGACCTCAAATAAAATCAGCGGGTTGAACGCGTATAGCATCGTCCCTAAATATTTATAGTCGGGTTTAATCTGTTTTATAATTTTAAAAACAAAAAAACAGATTCCGATATTAAACAAAATTGCCAGCAGCTTGAAAAACAGAACTCCTAAAAAAACGATTCCGTTGGCTAAAATTGTTGGAATCGCGGCTATTATCAGCCATAGCGGACCATATAACAGCGGCACACCGACAGCTCTCGGCTGCGTTAAATTAAATAATGGATCGTCTTGAAAATTTATCGGGGCTATAAAAAATGGATTTTGGTGATAATGCGTTAAAACTTTTGTCCTAAAAATATAATTATAAATATCGGAAGATCCAAGCGGCGGAATTATCAAAAGCGTAATCTGAAAAAGTATAAAAAACAAAATAACGATTTTAAAATTTTCTTTCAGCGACTTTTTATCTTTCAGCGCTGTCTTATAAATTAAAAAGTAGAATAACAGCAGTCCTGCGAAAATAAAAAACAGATATAATAAAATAATCGCATTGCGCGGGGAAATAGAATAGTCGTTAAAAATTTTTCTTAACGGAGACCCAACAAAAGCAAGCAATAAAAAAAACAATTCCATTAGCAAGCAATAAAAAAATATTTTATTGTTAAATATTCTTGGCATTTGTAAAATTATTTTGCTATAATAATTTATAGTTGATTAAACTTTGACGCTTTTTTACTTTTGTCTTTGCGAGGAACTGAACAACCTGCCTAAATTTTTGTGAAACAAAAATTTAGGATAGGGAGCGAGTGCGACGAAGCAATCTCGTTATTTCAGCACTGTGCCTAAACAACGAGATTGCTTCGTCGGCTATCGCCTCCTCGCAAAGACAGCAACTTACTATGAAAAATATTTTTATTTATTATCCGCGATTCGTTGTTTTAAAAATAATCCGTCTTTATCAAAAAACGCTCTCCTTTGACCATGGTTTTCCAAAAATATTTTTTCCAAACGGCTGGTGCAGATTTAATCCAACCTGTTCAGAATACAGTTATCAGGCAATTAAAAAACACGGAATTATCAAGGGCGGATTTATGGCGCTATGGCGCGTAATGCGGTGCAATCCGTGGAACAAGGGCGGAAATGATCCAATTAAGTAGCCGCCAAATATTTTATCGGCTTGAATGATTTTCTATGCAAATCGCAAATTCCGTATTTGGCAATCATCTGCCGATGCAAAAGAGTTCCGTATCCTTTATGCCGCTCAAAACCGTATTCAGGAAATTTTTTTGCATAATCAACCATCATTCTATCGCGCGCGACTTTTGCGATTATAGAAGCAGCAGAAATAGAAGCGATAATTTTATCCCCATGCTTTACTAATCTATGAGGAATATCATCTATAATAATTATTTTTTTATTTATTAGAAAATCAATTAACAAATAATCGGGTTTTTTCACGGTTTTTTTAAGGCAGGCAATCGCTTTGTTTATGGATTCTAAATTTGCTTCGCCGATATTAATTTCATCAATTGTCTTGCTGCCCACTATGCCTATTGAGCATCCAACGGCTTTTTCCATAATAATTTTATTTAATGCTTCCCGTTGCTTGGCGCTCAACATTTTAGAATCTTTCAGTCCTTGAATGTTAGTTTTGGGCGACAGAATTACCGCGGCGGCAACTATCGGTCCTGCCCAAGACCCTCGTCCAACCTCGTCAACGCCAGCTACGGATCTATATCCCTGTTTTCGCAATTCTGTTTCATTGATAAAATTTGGATAATGCATAATAAAATTATAAAAATATGAAATTCGCTATTATTTCAGACATTCATGACAATTTATCAAATTTAAGCAAAGCGCTGAATTATTGCCGCGAAAACAGAATTAAAGAATTAATCTTTTGCGGAGATCTGTCAAATTGTGAAACCTTAAAATATCTAATGGATAATTTTTCAGGAAATCTTTATCTTGTAGATGGAAATAATGACGGTCATCTGTGGAATAAAATAGAAAACTCTAATTTAAAAAACAAAAATCAACGAATAAACATTTTTAAAAAAATAGGTATATTTAATTTAGGCGGATTAAAAATAGCTATTACGCATTTTCAATGGACCGCTGGCGATTTAGCAAAAAAAGAAATTTATGATTTGGTATTTTTTGGGCATACTCATAAACCGTCTTATAAAAAAATTAATAAAACAGAACTAATAAACCCTGGAAATATTGCCAATCTTCTTTTTTCGCCAAGTTTTGCGATCTATGACGCCATAAAGAGAAAACCAAAATTGATTTTACTAAATGAATTGAAATAAGTTATTTATTAAACAAAAAATGGCAGACATCGCCGTCTTGCATAATGTATTCTTTTCCTTCAACGCGAATCAATCCTTTTTCGCGCGCGACAGTTTCAGATTTGCAGTTTATTAAATCCTGCCAATTTATAATTTCCGCGCGGATAAACCCTTGTTCAAAATCATTATGGATTGTTCCAGCAGCTTGCGGCGCCTTGCTGCCGCGCTTGATTGTCCATGCCTGATTGATATTTTTGAAGCTTGCTGTATAAAATGTAACGAGGTCTAACAATTTATAAGAGGCTAATATTAGTTTATCCAGCCCGCTCTCGCCAGCGCCTATCTCTTTTCTATACTCGCTTTCTTCATCTATGGACAATCCTGACAGGTCGGCTTCTAATTTAATATTTATATCTATCGTATTTTTTTTATTATTCAACTCGGAACTGACTTCTGATTTCTCGTTAATATTTCTTACATAAATCATCGGCTTTATAGTTAATAAATTCAACTCTTTGATTAAATTTTTTTCATCCTCGTCTAAATCTGTTTCAATTGCCAATTTTTCATCTTTTAAAATCCTGTCTATTTTTTCGCAAGCTGCTAAAAGTTTTGCGATTTTTTTATCGCAATCGCCGCGAGACTGCTTTTTAAGTTTCGCAATTCTTTTGTCAACGGTTTCCATATCGGCTAAAATAAGCTCCAAATTTATTGTCCGCGCGTCATCTATCGGATCTATTTTATTGTTAACATGGACAATATCCTTATTTTCAAAATCGCGCGCGACTTGGCAGATAGCGTCAACTTCGCGAATGTTGGCAAGAAATTTATTTCCTAATCCTTCGCCTTGACTCGCGCCCTTAACCAGCCCCGCAATGTCAACAAATTCAATCGCGGTCGGAATTTTTTGCGTGGCTTGCAAAGTTTCCGCTAATTTATCAAGCCGCTTATCCGGAACTTTTACAACACCAACATTCGGATCAATGGTGCAAAAAGGATAATTTTGCGCGTCAACTTGTTTTTTAGTCAGCGCTTGAAACAGAGTGGACTTGCCAACATTAGGCAGCCCGACAATTCCTATTGAAAAAGACATAAAATAATTTGTTATTAAACTTTAGATTCTCGTTTTTAGAACTATTCGCCTTGCTTCTTGTCTTTGCGAAAAATGTCCCCCGCCTGTCTTTGCGAGGAATAAGTGGAGCGATAGCGGAACGACTGACGAAGCAATCTCATTACTGAGCGGACAAATCTATGATTATAGTTTTTTTGTCTATTAACGAAATTGCTTCGTCGCATCTCATTCGCTGCGCTCACTCGACTCCTCGCAAAGACAGATAAAAAAATACTTCTCGCAAAGACAAGCGATTAAATTAAACTATAAAGGCGGAGGGTAAAATAGATTGCCTCCGCCTTTCTGCTTAAATGCTATTTTCACTCTAACTTCCGCATCCTCCTGCCGCGCCAGCGGAATTTTGGCTTAATGTTTTTGAACATTCGCTTGGCTGATCGTTAAACGCGTTGCAAACGCCTGATTTATATTCATCAGGACTTCGTCCGCCCGTATAATCTACGCCGTTAATAATTATGGTGGGCGAACCGGCTACGCCGTACTTTTTATTCAACTCAACTTCCTCGGCTAAAAAATTTTCTATTTCATTATCAAGACAGTTGGAAATTTTTGACATATCTATATCTAATTTTGCCATTGGATTGCTCCAGCAAGTTTCAATATTTTCTATGCTGCATTCTATATTCACGGCTTCTGTATAATCCCAAAATTTATCTTTATTATATTTATAAACGCAAAGCTCTCGCACATTCTGCCTTAATTCTTTAATTCCATGCATAGAGCAATATTTTTCTTCTTTGTCATAGCAATAATCTTCAACTTTTACATTTTTTGCCTGTTCTTCGTTCATCCTTGCTTTCATTTTTGTCGCATAATCCGAATAGATGACATAATGCGGCTCTATCTCAACGCTATCGCCCAATAGGCGCGCTACTGGCAGAAGCCCGTCTTCGGCCTGTTTTCCAAACGGACAATAACTCATTGTGAACATTTCCACTTTTGGCTTATCGCTTTTCGGGATATTTTTTTGCTCAGGAGCGCTTTGGCTTGTTGCTGCCGCCATTTTTTGCCTCTCTTCTTCCATATCAACTCCTTGCTGGAAAAAGATTTTTCCATCTCTGCTAATGTGTATGGTTGAGGTAGAAACCTGATCTTGATTATCGTATGATACGGTTGCCGCGTAAACTCCGCCTTCCTCTTTAATCTCTAAAATTTTAAGTTTATCTTTCGTGGCTGGATTGACTTCGTTGATAAATCCAACCCATTCCTGTCCGGCTTCTTCCGCCGTTAAAATATTCGCGGTTCCGCCGCCCCTGATCTTATTAGTGATTTTCCCATTTTCAAATATCATCAATACTAAAACCGCTAATAAAAGTATTGTTGAAAGCATCCACAGGTTCATCCCCTGCTTTTTTGCTTGTGTTGTTCTTGGCATAAAATTTTGTTTATATTAAATAATTAAATTTTAAATTTATTCTTCTTTTTTTGTTTCCAATTTTCTATTCATCTCTTTTTCAATTTACCCTACTATCCAATCTTTCATTTTAACGCCTTTTTCAATTTCAATATCATTATCTTTTAAATACTCTCTAAACTTTTTTCATATTTTTTAAAAAATAAACTCATCATCTATGCCTATCGGGCTATCAAGGTTGTTTAATGTATTAAACATAATTTTTTTACTTAACAAGTTTATTAACTGAAAGAAAAATTTAAAAAAGCGCAGAATAGATAAAAAGCGTAAAAAAATAATTATAATAAGAATTACGCACCGAGCCGATAGAACCAATAGACATAAATGACAAATTTTAACGAACAATAATCAATATCCTTTACAAAAAATATATTTATGATTAAATTATAACAGTTAATTTTAAAAATGCAAATCTATGAAAAAAGGCATACATCCAACCTATTATGAAAACGCGAAAATAATCTGCGCTTGCGGAGCTGTTTTTCATACTGGCTCAACACAGAAAGAGATAAAAATTGAAATCTGCTCCCAGTGCCATCCGTTTTATACAGGCAAGCAAAAATTAGTTGATACTGCCGGACGAGTTGATAAATTCAAAAAGAGAATGGCCGCGAAAGACGAAGTCTCTAAAGTAAGAAAAGGCAGGAAAGTTAAAAAAATCGCGCGCGCGAAAAGCAAAATGTCAGACGAAGATAAAAAACCCGCTAAAAAAAAGATAAAAAAGGACGCAAAAAAAATAAAAAAAGATGTAAAAAAGGAAGATAAAAAGAAGCAAAATAAAAAATAAAATTCAAATTAAAACAAATTTAAAAGGCAGGTTTTTCCTGCCTTTTATTTAACACTGTCTTTGCGAGGAGCTGAATGAGCGTAGCGAGTGAGGCGCGACGAAGCAATCTCGTTGTTTATGCAAAAAATTTGTAATTACAGACTTCTCTGCTTGGTAATGAGATTGCTTCGTCGCTCTTTCTCACTGCGTTCGTTCGGCTCCTCGCAAAGACAGAGGAGGAGAATATTTTTCACGAAGAAAATTATGGATAATAAATTATTAAAAATTAAATTGGAATACCAAAAATTAGAGAAAAAACTGCAAGACCTCGCAATAATCAATAATCACGAGGAATACAAAAAAGTCTCTATGGAATTTAATAAACTTAAAGAAAAATCCGCAAAGATTGATGAGTTGGAAAAAATTGAGAAAGAAATAATCGGAGCGCGTGAATCGCTAAAAAGCGCTGACGCGGAACTATCTGAAATGGCAAAAGAGGAGATTAAACTCTTAAACAAAAAAAAACAAGAAGTGGAGGTTGAGTTGGCGCAGTTGCTAAAACCGCAAAATCCGCTGGATAAAAAAAATATTATTATGGAGATTAGGGCGGGAACTGGCGGCGATGAATCAGCGCTCTTTTCAGCTGATCTTTTCAGAATGTACAGCAAATACTGCGAAAATCAAAATTGGAAAATTGAAATTTTAAGCTCTTCGCCGATCGGAATAGGCGGATTTAAAGAGATAATTTTCAAAGTGCTTGGCAAGGATGTTTACGGCAACCTTAAACTTGAAAGCGGAACTCATCGCGTGCAAAGAGTGCCAGAAACTGAAAAAAGCGGGCGGATCCACACTTCAGCCGCGACAATAGCGGTTCTGCCAGAAGCAGAAGAGATAGATTTTAAAATAGACCCAAAGGATTTAAAAATAGACACTTTTTGTTCAAGCGGCGCCGGCGGACAGAGCGTTAACACGACTTATTCAGCCGTTCGTATTACTCACCTTCCGACAAATTTAATCGTTAATTGCCAAGATGAAAGATCGCAATTTCAAAACAGGGAAAAAGCGATGGAAATTCTGCGATCGCGATTAATGGATATGGAAGAAAAAAAACGCCAGCAGAAACTGAGTGAGGATAGAAAAACGCAGGTTGGAAGCGGGGACCGCAGTGAAAAAATCCGCACATACAATTTTCCGCAAGACAGAATCACCGATCATCGCATAAAAAAATCCTGGCATAATCTGCCAAAAATTATGAACGGTGAAATAGAGGAGGTAATTCAAGAATTAAAAAAAGCTGAATAAT